>JBBRUO010000115.1:0-12845 GCA_038247725.1 Gemmatales bacterium | reverse complement strand
CCTGCGAAAGCGAGTTCGATTGATTCACAGACTCTGAGCCATGCCGAAGTTCGGGTTCCTCGTGGTCGAAGGGCCACACGATGTCGAGTTCGCCTATCGGCTCCTGACCCCGTTCGGACTGAAACGGGTCGCGAACGAAAGGCAGTTGGACCCGTTATTCCGTTTGCTCATCCCTCGTGACTACCCGCCCGGTGGCGATCTCCAGAAGCGGATGCCCACACCGCTGTTCGTCAGCAGCGGCACTCACACCCTTGCGATTCAGAGCGCCATTGGTGATACACGGCTCGTCCAAACCGTGGAAGAGAACCTGGCACAAGTTTCCTCAACAAATCTGGCCGGGTTGGGTATCGTACTCGACGCGGACAAGGACAAAGCGGTGTCGGCAGGTGCGCGCTACGACGCAATCCGAACGCGGATGGCGGCGATCGATTTGCAACTGCCGGACGCCGCCGGCACGGTCACGGCAGGTTCCCCTCGTCTGGGCGCGTTCGTGCTACCGAACAATGCCGCCTGCGGCACGTTCGAAGATCTTCTCCTGGATTGTGCCACGACGGTCTATCCCTCGTTGCTGGACAGTGCCACGAAGCACGCGGACGGGGCGGCAACGGATCAGACGTTGACGGCCGATGATCTGCAAGATTTCCACAAACCCGCCGGACGAAACAAGGCCGTGATCGGAGCAATGGCATCCGTGCTGCGGCCGGGCAAGGCGATTCAAGTGTCGATTCAAGACAACCGCTGGTTACGGGGAGAAACTTTGCTACTGCCTCGTATCAAGGCGGTTCAAGACTTCTTGGTCGCCCTGTTCGAAATCGAATCGCCTACGGCTCCTCCATTGGCTGCGCCGCCCGTCAATCCGTGAGCCTCTCCCATGTCCTCTCACGTTGATCGGGTGCGGGCGCTGCTGGCCCAGGCCATCCGGCTCGCCGACCCGAACCCGGCCCACGATTGACGCGGGCCGGGTTCGTCCGGCGGGCGGCGCGGGTCAGATCACCGTGCCGTCGGGGATGACCGCCCCGCGGGGGATGCAAACGATGCCGTCGCGGATGTGGTAGCGGCCCTCCGGCCCGTCCGCCTCCTGCACCTTGTCCGCGTTCAGGATCCGCACGCCGGACCCGACGCGGCAGTCCTTGTCGAGGATGGCCCGCTCGATGACGGTGTCGTGGCCGACGTTCAGGTCGGGTCGCCCGTCCAGCCGGTTCTGGGCCAGTTCCGCCTGCGACTCGAACCCGTCCGACCCGATGACGACGGTGTCCTTCAGCCGACAGTTCGACCCGATCCGGCTCCGCACGCCGAGCAGGCAGTGGTCCAGCACCGTCCCCGCCCCCACCCGGCAGCCGTCGCTCACCAGGGTGCGGGACAGGGTGGCCCCGTCGATGCGGCTGCTCGGCAGGTTCCGCATGCGGGTGAAGATGGACTCCTCCGGGGTGAAGAAGTCGAACGGCGGCTCCACGTCGCCCAGCGCCAAACTGCACTCGTGGTAGCTGGCGATGGTGCCGAGGTCTTCCCAGAAGCCGTCGAACAGGTGCGACTGGATGCGGACCGCCGGGTCCTTCACCGCGTTCGGGAACACGTTGTGGCCGAAGTCGTGCGGCAGCTTGTAGTCGTTGTGTAGCGGGTCGAACACCTTGGCGTTGAGCATCTCGATCAGCTTCGCCGTCTTGAACAGGTAGATGCCCATGTTCGCCAGGTAGTTGCGGCCCTGGGCGGGGATGCCTTTCCCCTCGATCCACTCGGACGGGGTGAACACCGGCTTCCGCGCCTCCGCCGTCTTCGGCTTCTCGACGAACCCGAGTACCTTGCCGTCGTCGGCGATCCGCATCAGGCCGAACCCCGGCGTCTGGTCCTCCCGCACCGGGATGGCGGCGACGGTCACGTCCGCCCCGCTGTCGCGGTGGGTCTTGATCATCTGCCGGTAGTCCATCCGGTACAACTGGTCGCCGGACAGGATGAGCACCTCGTCCGGCTCGTCCCGCTCGATGTACGGCAGGTTCTGCCGCACCGCGTCGGCCGTCCCCTGGTACCAGCCGATCTCCTCGTCGTAGGCCTGCTGGGCGGCGAGGATCTCGACGAACCCCTTGCCGAACATGTCGAACTTGTAGGTGTTGGCGATGTGCCGGTGCAGGCTGACGCTGAGGAACTGCGTCAGCACGTACATGCTCCGCAGCCCACTGTTGAGGCAGTTGGAGATGGGGATGTCGATGAGCCGGTACTTGCCGGCCACCGGGACGGCCGGTTTCGCGCGACTTTTCGTGAGCGGGAACAGGCGGGTGCCCCGCCCGCCGCCGAGGATCAGGCTGAGGATGTGGGGTTCTTTTGGCATGAGCGTGGTCTCGAATCGGCCGCCACCGAGCCGGTGGGCGAGGCGGGAAACCCCGCTCTCGTTGGGGAGAGGGAAGTTGGTCATGGCCCTGTTATCTCACGCGGCCATTGGGCGGGCAACGGTGGAAATGAGGAGGGCGGCCGAAAATCGTCAGGACCGCTTCCGTTTGCCCTTCTTGTCGGGCTTCGGCGGGGTGCGGGAGCCGGGGCGGGACGGGGGCCGCGGACGGGGGATCGAGTAGAAGTACCGACTCTCGGCGAGAGTCGGCCACCCTAACACCCGGCCAGGATGTCCTCGATGACGCCGTCGGCGACGCACTTGCCGGCGGGCGTCAGCCGCACCGCATCGGCGGCCTCTTCGAACAACCCCAGCCCGACCAGCGCCCGCAACCTCGCCCCCATCAGCGCGTCCAGCTCGAAGCCGGTTTGCGTGGCGAACCGGCTTCGGTGGATGCCTTCCATCCGCCGCAGTTGCACCGCGAGCGTCTCCAGCGCCCGGTCGCGTGGCTCCAGCACTTCCACCTGAAAGGTCGGCGATTCGCCGCTCAGCACCCGGCGAATGTAGTCCTTCGTGTTGCGCACGTTCAACTCCCGCGAGCCGTCCACGTACCGCGCGGCCCCGACGCCGAAGCCGTAGTAGGCCTCGTTCGCCCAATACGTTTCGTTGTGCCGGCATCGCTTGCCGGGGCGGGCGAAGTTGGACACCTCGTAATGCTCGAAGCCGGCGGCGGTCAGGGTGTCGATGGCCGTGCGGTACATGGCCAGTTCGTGATCCTCGTCCACGGGCGTCAGTTGCTTCCGCTCGCGGGCCTTCCACAGCGGCGTGCCAGTCTCGTAGGTCAGGCCGTAGGTCGAGAGGTGATCGGGTTGATACGCCAGCGCGTCGGCGAGGTCGGATTCCCAGTCGGCGAGCGTGGCCCCCGGCGCGGCGAAGATCAAATCCAGCGACAGTTGCGGGACGTGCTTCCGCACCGCCTCCACGGCGGTCGGAATGTGGTCGATGCGGTGCAGCCGGTCGAGGGACTTCAGCAGGTGCGGGCGGAACGACTGCACGCCGACGCTGACGCGGGTGACGCCGAATGCCGCCAGCGCGGCGCATTTCTCGCCGGACAGGCTTTCGGGGGTCGATTCGACGGAGGTTTCGGTTATCCCGACACGTGGCAGCCAGCGGTTCAACTCGGTCATCAGCCGGACCAATTGCGGCACCGTCAGGCTGGTGGGGGTGCCGCCGCCGATGAACAGCGTCTCCACCGGGCGCGGTTCGCCGAGGCCGCGCAACTCCTCCGTCAGCGCGTCCAGGTACAGTTCCACAAGCGAGTCTTGCCCGACGGTGACGGCGAAGTCGCAGTACCCGCAGTGGTGCGCGCAGAACGGGATGTGGACGTAGGCGGCACGGGGTTGTAGCCACGGCGGGCGGGTGAACATGGGGGCATTGTAGCCGCGCGGCCGCGTGTGAAGTTTCCGTGTGCCACCGCGTCCGAACCGGGCCAGACGGTTATGGTAGTCCGCACCCTCCGGGTGCGGTCTTCGCTGGAGGAACCGCACCCGGAGGGTGCGGACTCCCTTCACCGTCCGCCCCCACACACCGGAATCCCCCATGAGTGCCGCCGTCGATACGCCCCCGGCCCCGTGGCTGTCCGGGTGGAAGCTGTCCGCGTGGGCGGTGGTGGCGGCGTTCGGCGCGTACTTCTGCATGTACGGGTTCCGCAAGCCGTTCACCGCCGGCAGTTACGACTGGCCGAACATCTGGGGGATGGCCCCGAAGGACCTGTTCGTCGTGACTCAGGTGTTCGGGTACATGCTGTCGAAATTCATCGGCATTCGGGTGATCGCCGGCATGGCCCCCGCGTGGCGGGTGACGGTGATGCTCGCGCTGATCGCGTTCGCCCACCTGTCGCTCGCTCTGTTCGCGGTCGCGCCACCGTCGTGGAAGCCGGTCTGCCTGTTCCTGAACGGGTTGCCGCTGGGGATGGTGTTCGGGCTGGTGCTGGGATTCCTCGAAGGGCGGCGGGCGACGGAGGCGCTGTCGGCCGGGTTGTGCGTCAGTTTCATCGTCGCCGGCGGGGTGACGAAAACCGTCGGCACGCTGCTGACGGACCGGTTCGGCGTGCCGGAACCGTGGATGCCGTTCGCCGCCGGGTGCGTGTTCGCCGGGCCCCTGCTGCTGTTCGGCTGGATGCTCTCCCGGATACCCGCCCCGGACGCGGCGGACGTGTCGCACCGCGGCGCGCGACCGCGGATGACCCGCGCCGACCGCACCCGGCTGTTCGTCCGCTACTGGCCGGGGCTGGTGATGATCGTCGTCGTGTTCCTCCTCCTGACCGTCTTGCGCAGTCTGCGGGACGACTTCGCTCCAGAGATGTGGCAGTCGCTGGGGTACGAAGACCCGAAATGGGTGTACACGATCACGGAAATCCTCGTCGGAATCGGGATCACCGTGATCTGCGGGGCCGGGGTGTTGATCGGCGACAACCGCGCGGCGTTCTTCACCAGTCTGCTGACCTCCGCGGGCGGGTTCGTACTGCTGGCCGTCGGGTTGCTCGGCCAGGTCGGCGGCTGGCTGAACGGGTTCTGGTTCGTGGTCGTCACCGGGTTGGGGCTGTATCTGCCGTATGTGGCCGTCCACGTCAGCATTTTCGAGCGGCTGATCGCCATGACCCGGTCGGTCGGGAACCTCGGCTTCCTGATGTACCTCGCGGATTCGTTCGGCTACCTCGGGTACGTCGGTTTGCTGGTCGGCGAGAAGGTGGCGGGGCTGACGATGGACAAGCTCGAGCTGTTCACCACCGGGGCGATGGTCGCCGCGCCGGTGTCGCTGCTGCTGCTGATCGCGGCGGCCGTGTACTTCCGGCGGACGACGACCTGAGGCCGTCTCGTGCTCATCCGTTTCTGTCTTGCCCGTCGCGCGGTTTCCGCGTTGTGCCGTCCCCGTCGGCCGCATACCTTGACCGCACCCGGTCACCCCGACCGGCTCCCACCGGAGTGCCACCGATGACGCCGTTCGCGCCGCTGTTCGTCGCCGCCCTGCTCGCCCCCGCGCAGGCCGACGCCCCACTGACCTGGAAACTGAAGACGGGCGACGTCTTCTACGCCAAGTCGGTGAATTCGATGAAGCAGACCGTCGAAGTGCTCGGCAACAAGATGGACCAGGAGCAGGACCAGACGACGTTCCACAAGTACACGGTGAAGGCGGCGGGCAAGGACGGGTACGTGATCGAGCAGGTGGTGCTGAAGAGCGAGGTGGACGGCAACCTGCCGGGCACCTCCGACATCGCCAAGAAGATGAAGGGCGTCACCCTGACGTACACCATGACACCCAAGTTCGAGGTGACGAAGGTGGGCGGGTACGACAAGTTCATCGACACGCTGGTCGGGGACGACGCGGCGGCCAAGAAGCAGGTGGCCGCCATGATCAGCGAGGACACCCTGAAGACGGGCGTGTCGGACCTGTTCGGGCTGACCCCGGCGAAGGCGGTGAAGGTGGGCGACACGTGGACGAAGGACACCAAGTTGGCGATGGGGCCGGTCGGCGACTTCAAAATGACCGCCGAATACAAGTACGCGGCGGCGGCCGCCGCCGGCGACAAAGTGACGTGGACGGCGAAGGCCACCTACTCGGCCCCGAAGGCCGGCGGGGACGGCCCGTTCACCATCACCAAGGGGAGCCTGAAGTCGGACAAGTTCGAGGGCGACTTCGTGTTCGACTCGAAGGCCGGGCGGATGAAGTCCGCGACTACCCGCGTCCACTTCGCCGGCAAACTGACGGTCTCCGTCATGGACATGGAGATCGAGATGGCACTGGACCAGAACCTGACCACCACGACCACCCTGTCCGACAAGAACCTGGCCGACGACTGACGCTGGAGAATTGCCGCATTTTTCGCAAGTGAACGCGCCGTCGGCGGATCATGTATCCTGTCCGCCGAGGTGCCCACCGTGTCCCCCGAACGATTGAACGCGCTGCTCGTGCCGCCCGGAGCGCCGGACGCGGCCCTGCTGCGCCGCTACCTGGACGATCACGACGACGCGGCGTTCGAGTTGCTCGTCCGCCGGCACGCGGCCGCCGTGTGGCGGGTGTGTCGGGCGGTGGCGTTCGACCATCACGCCGCCGAGGATGCATTCCAGGTGACGTTCCTCGCGCTCGCCCGCAAAGCCGCCGGCATCCGCACCCCGGTTCTTGCCGGCTGGCTGTGTCGGGTGGCGAATCGCGCCGCGCTGAAAACCCGCCGCCGGTGGACGGCAGCCCTGGCCGTGGAACCGGCGATTTCGCCCGACGAACCCGACGACACGGCCGCCGTCCTTCACGCCGAGCTCGACAAGTTGTCCGACGACGAACGACTGCCGGTGGTGTTGTGCCACCTGTCGGGGTACACGCAGGCCCAGGCCGCCGCCGCGCTCGGTCTGCCCCTCGGCACGGTGGCCGCGCGAATCAGTCGTGCGTGCGGCAAACTCCGGGACCGCTTGACCCGTCGCGGAGTGACGTTGTCGGTGGCGGGCGCGACCACCGCTCTCGGCACCGCGACCGCCGGCGAATCACTGGTCCTTCGGGTGCTTGCCCTCGGACAACCTGACGCCCTCGTTCCACCACTCCTGACCGCCCTCGCCCGTGAGGTGACTTCTGCCATGCGCCCGACCCTGTTGCGAACGCTCGTGCTGTCCGGCCTCGTCGCCTTCGCGGTGGCCGGGGCCGTCTTCGTGCCCGTCGCCGCCGACGACCCGAAGCCGGTCGCCAAGAAACCGGCCGAACCCGACCGCCCGAAAGTCGCGGAAGCCGACCTGAAGGCGAAACTCGAACTGATCCACGCCAAACACCACCTCAAGAAGGTGGCCGAGGCGTACATGCAGTATGTCCACCTCCACGGCAAGGTGCCGACGGACGTGACCGACGGGAACGGCAAGGCGCTGCTCAGTTGGCGGGTCCACTTGTTACCGTACATGGACCAACGGAACGTCCACTCGCTCATCCAGTTCGACAAAGCGTGGGATCACCCGGATCACGATCTGGTGGCGAAGATCCTCATCAAAACCTTCATCTCCGTCGTCCCCGGCCCGCCATACGTCCACAACAACCACAAGTACATCGGCACCCGCGTCCGCCGGATTTCCGGGCCGACCGGGATGAATACCGAATTCGCCACCACCCCGGAGAAGTTCGACTTCGATGCGCGGCAAGCGAATTTCGGCCGCTTCCGTGAGACCGACTACCCGGTCATCATCGAGGCGGGCATCCCGACGCCGTGGCTGAAGCCGGACGAGGACTACGTGTTCGACCCGAAGGCGAAGAAAGTGAAACTGCTCGGCGCGCACGAGGCCGGCACGCTCGTCGCCACCGTCAACGGCGAGGTCAAACTGTTGCAGTCCGAGCCGGATGCGGTGACCTTCACCCTCTGGCTGGCGAGCGGGGCGAAGGCGGAGATCGACCCGACCAAACTCGACACGCCCGCCGCCAAGTTGACCGAGGCTGACAACGCTGCCGCGGAGTGGATCCGCCGCGAGTGGCAGGATCTGATGGAAGCGAAGTTGAAGCTGGAACGACGGCGACTGGAATTGCGGCGGGAACTGCTTGAGTCCTCGACTTTCGCCGGCGATCCCGACCCGCTTCGCGTGAGCCGGTTCCTCGACGGGAGCCACAGCCTGCGGAACGATTCAGCCACCGAGTCCGAGGTGCGACAACTCGAAGCCGAGTTGAAGAGGCGCGGGAAGAAGTGAGTGCGGTCAGATGA
This sequence comes from Gemmatales bacterium, assembly GCA_038247725.1. GTDB lineage: Bacteria > Planctomycetota > Planctomycetia > Gemmatales > Gemmataceae > JALHQU01. The sequence continues at coordinate 4,800 of JBBRUO010000115.1, read as the reverse complement.
CGTATTCGGTGCCGAGGTCGTCGGGCACGAGGTCGGCGAGGGTGGTGCCGCGGAGGATGTCCTCGCGGGCGTCCGCGATCCGCCGCCACACCGTCGCCAGCGCGCCGGTCAGGGCGGACGGGGTCAAGTCGCGGACGTCGGCCGCGTCCTGCCGGTCCACCACGGTCAAGATGTCCCACAGTCGGATCTCGTCCGGGGCCTTCGTCAGTTGATACCCGCCGGTCGCGCCCCGCGTGCTGGCGACGAGGCCCGCCCCCTTCAGTTGCAACAGAATCTGAACCAGAAACGGCTTCTTCAGCCCGTGCTTCTCGGCCACCTCGCTGAGGCGGATCGGCTTCGGCTGCCCGTGCCGCACGGCCAGCTCCAACAGCGCCAGGCAGGCGTACTCGGCCTTCGCGGATAGAAACATTCTCGGCTCCGTTCACCTTGCCAACCAGCCTTTGCCGATAAAGTATATCAACATTCCACGCGGATACCGGGTCATGCGCCAAAAAGCCCTCCTCTCGCTGCTCGGGCTGTACGTCCTCGCCGCCGGGGTGTGGGTGGTGGCGTCCGGCTTCACCAGGCATACCGAGCTGTTGAACGTCGGCTGCGACCCGACGCGGGAACTGTGGCGCGACATCAACGCGGCCTTCATCGCGGACTACCAGCGGCGCACCGGCGTGACGATCGGCATCCGGCAGTCGCACGGCGGGTCGGGCAGTCAGGCGCGGGCGGTCATCGACGGGCTTCCCGCCGACGTGGTGACGCTGGCCCTCTGGTCCGACACCGACGCCATTCGCAGAGCCGGGCGGATGGCCGCCGACTGGGAAGACCAGTTCCCGAACCGCTCGCTGCCGTACATTTCCACCATCGTGTTCGTCGTGCGGAAGGGGAACCCGAAGCGGATCGCCGACTGGCCTGAGCTGGCCCGGCCGGACGTCCGCGTCGTCACCCCGGACCCGAAGACCTCCGGCAACGGGAAGTGGAGTTTCCTGGCCCTGTGGGGGTCGGTCGTCACGCGGGGCGGCAGTGCGGCCGACGCCGAGCGGTACGTCGCCACGGTGTACCGCAACGTGCCGGTCCTCGGGTCGGCGGCGCGGGAGGCGACCATCACCTTCGCCAAGCACAAGATCGGCGACGTTCACCTGACGTGGGAGAACGAGGCGTACCTGGAAGTGAAGGAGTCCGCCGGCGAGTTGGAGGTCGTCCACCCGCCGAGGAGCGTCCGCGCTGAACCGCACGTCGCGGTGGTCGATGCGGTGGTGGATCAAAAGGGCAGCCGGGCGACGGCGGAAGCGTACCTGAACTTCCTGTACACGCCCGACGCGCAGCGGATCATCGCCGAACACTACTACCGGCCGACGCTGCCGGAAGTGGCGGCTGAGACCCGCCACCGGTTCCCGAAGATCGACCTGTTCCCGGCGACGGTGTGCGGCCCGGACTGGGACGCGATCAACCAGCGGTATTTCGGCGAAGGCGGGGTGTTCGACCGCATGCAGGCCGGCGGGAGGGGGCGATGAACACGGCGTCCCGTCGGGTGCTGCCGGGGTTCGGCCTGGGGTTGGGGTACACCATGCTGTACCTCAGCCTGCTGGTGCTGATCCCGCTGGCCGCCGCCGCCGTGAAGGCGGCCGATTTGAGCCTCGCCGAGTTCTGGGCGGCCGTCTGGCACCCCCGCGCCGTCGCCGCGTACACGCTGACCTTCACCGCGTCGCTGACGGCCGCCGCCATCAACCTGGTTCTCGGCGTCGTCGTCGCCTGGACACTGGTGCGGTACGAGTTCCCATTCAAGCGGCTGGTGGACGCGCTCGTGGACGTGCCGTTCGCGCTGCCGACGGCCGTGGCCGGGCTGGTGTACGCGAGCCTGTACGTCCAGGACGGGTGGCTGGGCCAGTTCCTCGTGCCGCTGGGGTTCGAGGCGGCGTACACGCGGACGGGCATCGTCCTCGTGCTGGTGTTCACCGGGTTCCCGTTCGTGGTGCGGACGGTGCAACCGGTGCTGGAAGAAATGGACGCGGAGACGGAAGAAGCCGCCGCCGTGCTGGGCGCGAGTCGGTGGCAGACGTTCCGCCGGGTGATCCTGCCGAACCTGATCCCCCCGGCCCTGACCGGGTTCACGCTCGCCTTCGCGCGGTCCATCGGCGAGTACGGGTCGGTGATGTTCATCTCGGGGAACAAGCAGTACGAAACCGAGATCGCCCCGCGGCTGATCTTCGCCCGGCTGGAGGCGTTCGAGTACAAGGAGGCGGCCGCCATCGCCGTCGTGCTGCTGGTGGCATCGTTCACCCTGCTGATCGCGGTGAACGTGCTGGAACGGTGGAGCCGCCGCCATGACCCGTGACATCCCGCTGACGGTGCAACGGCGGCCGCAGACGGACCCGTGGTACGTCCGCTACACGCTGGTCGGGCTGACCCTCGGCATCGTCGGACTCCTGGTGGTGGTGCCGCTGGCGAACGTGTTCGGCAACGCCTTTGCCGACGGCGTCGAGGCGTACCTGGGCTACCTGTTCGGCGACGCTGACACCCGGCACGCCATCTTCCTGACGCTAATGGTCGCGCCGGTGGCGGTCGCGCTGAACACCCTGTTCGGGATCGCCGCCGCGTACACCATCGCCCGGTTCCGGTTCCGCGGGCGGACGCTCCTGACGACACTGATTGACTTGCCGTTCAGCGTGTCGCCGGTGGTGGCGGGGCTGGTGTTCGTCCTGCTGTTCGGCCTCGGCACCCCGCTCGGCGGGTGGCTGCGCGGCCACGGGTATCAGGTGATCTTCGCCCCGCCGGTGCTGGTGCTGGTGACGGCGTTCGTCACCTTCCCGTTCGTCGCGCGGGAACTGATCCCGGTGCTGGAGGCGAACGGCCCGGAGGAAGAGATCGCCGCCCGCAGCCTGGGGGCCAACGGCTGGCAGATGTTCTGGCGGGTGACGCTGCCGAACATCAAGTGGGGCCTCTTGTACGGGATCATCCTGTGCAACGCCCGCGCGATGGGCGAGTTCGGCGCGATCTACGTCGTCAGCGGCCGCATCGCGGGGCAAACCGACACCGTGCCGCTGCGGATCGAGAAACTGTTCCAGGGGATCAACGACCGCGATCAGACCGCCGCCTTCGCCGTCGCCTCGCTGCTGACGATGCTGGCCCTGGTGACGCTGGTGCTGAAAGTGGCCGTCGAGCGGAAGTTGCGGGCGGAACAGACGAAGAAGCACGAATAGAACACCGGTCAAATCAGAGGGACGCGGATGACGCGGATCGACGCCGGGATGAACAGGACCGGAAAGAAACCTGGGTTCGATCCCGGCTTCGATCCGGCCGTTCATCCGTGTCATCCGCGTTCCCTCGTCTGGAACGGTCCTCTTTAACCTCAGGAGTCTCCCATGCCACGCGGTCACACCTTCGACAACGTCACCCAGACCATCGGCGACACGCCCCTGGTCCGCATCAACAAGTTGATCCCGGCCGGCCACGCCACCGTGTTCGCCAAGTGCGAGTTCTTCCAGCCGCTGAACAGCGTCAAGGACCGCATCGGCGTCGCCATGATCGAGGCCGGCGAGCGGGACGGGAAGGTGAACAAGGACACGCACATCATCGAGCCGACCAGCGGGAACACCGGCATCGCGCTGGCGTTCGTGTGCGCGGCCAAGGGGTACAAGCTGACCCTGACCATGCCGGAGTCGATGTCGCTGGAACGGCGGGCGCTGCTGCGGGCGATGGGGGCCGAGATCGTGCTGACGCCGACGGCCGACGGCATGCGCGGGGCGGTGGCGAAGGCCGACGAACTGGCCGCCACCACGCCCAACAGTTGGATCCCGCAGCAGTTCGAGAACCCGGCCAACCCGGCCGTCCACGAGGCCACCACCGGGCCGGAAATCTGGACCGACACGGGCGGTCAGATCGACGCCTTCGTCGCCGGCGTCGGCACCGGCGGCACCCTCACCGGCGTGACGCGGTTCATCCGGAAACACAACCCGGACTTCAAGGCCGTCGCCGTCGAGCCGACGACCTCCGCGGTCATCAGCGGCGGGCCGCCGGGGCCGCACAAGATTCAGGGCATCGGGGCCGGCTTCATCCCGAAGAACCTCGACACCACCCTCGTCAGCGAAGTCATCCAGGTGACGAACGACGAGGCGTTCGAGTGGGCGCGGCGGTTGGCGAAGGAGGAGGGGTTGATGGTCGGCATCAGCAGCGGGGCGAACATCTGTGCCGCCGCGAAGCTGGCCGCCCGCCCGGAATACGCCGGCAAGCGGATCGTCACCATCATGTGCAGCCTCGGCGAGCGATACCTTTCCACCCCGCTGTTCGCCGGCTATACGGGCTGACCGCCGCTGCTCCCGCGACTGTCCGGTGTCACCAAATGGCGGCCGGACGAGTCGGCGGTGGCGATGCCAGACTGACGAGTCTCCGCGGGACGGGCTTGCCTGGCGGACAGGCACTTGTGCGTTCGAATCTGACCATCATTCAGGCAAACAGACTCTTTCAGAGAAAATCCGCGATAATACTTGACACAGACGGGGGGGGGATACACTCACCCGTGTCAGCCTTGGCGACCACCCCACACTGGGAGGACGGCCGATGTCTCGCCGACTCGTCATCCTGCTTCTGGGCGTCGTGGCGATTGCCGATGTCGGTGTGACTTACGGCCGGGGGCTGTTCGTCAGCCCGGCAACGCCGCAACCCGTCGCCGTCGATCCCCCGTCGCCACTGGTCGTCCCCTCCGACAAACTGAACCCCGGCCGGACGTGGGAGACGAACCACTTCGCGTGGTCGTTCCCGGTGACGAATCGCGGGGCCGAGCCGCTGACGATCGACGGCATTTCCTCCTCCTGT
>JBBRUO010000114.1:0-12906 GCA_038247725.1 Gemmatales bacterium | reverse complement strand
TCCGGCGTCAAGTTCCCCATGTCCATCGGGACGGTGCCGCTGTCGCCGGGGGTGCCCGGCTCCTCGCCGCTGCCGCCGGTGTCGGCCGGCAACTGTTCGGCCGACCGCTTCCCGTCGCGGCTTTCCGTCGCGGCCTCGGCGTCCGACGCCCCGCCCGCTCCGGCCGGCCCGCCGGCGGGCAGTTCTTCGGCCGACCGCCCGGCCGGGTCGGCGCGGCCTTCCGTCGCCGCCTCCGCCCCTTCCGCCCCGCGGGTCGCCCCGCCCAGTTGGGTCAGGCTGAGGGTGTAGTTCGTGTAGCTGCCGGTGTCCACCTTCCGGACCCCAAGCCGCCGGGTGGACGGGCTGGTGTTGCAGGTGTTCCAGCACCAGGTGAAGGCCGGCTGCGGCAGGCAGGTGATCGGGCTACCACTGGACCACACCAGGCTGCGGTCACTCGACTCGGCGTAGTAGTACGAGTACCGATTGCTGATCGAGTCCCCTTGCACCGTCTTGGTCTCGTTCGGGGCCAGTCGCCACCACCCCTTCTTCTCCCACGGCACCCCGCCCTCGCATCCCGGCTTGTGCCGGACGAACGCCACGAACACCGTCTTGCTCGTCTTGTTGGTGAACTTGAACCAAGCTTCGGCGGACGACTGCGCGAGCGGCGACAGGGTCAGCGCCAGAACCAGCCCGAACGACACGCGGATGCTCATACGGCACCTCCGGGGCGATTCTTCGGTTGCCTTGGGCGGAGGCAAGAGGGGGAGTTCAGTGAGACTGACAGAGTGTCAGTTCACCAGACCGAAGAATGAATCGCTACGCTAATCGTAACTGCGACGGAATCCGAGTCAAGACCTCGGAACGAAACTTCACGCATTTTACACAACGAATCCGCGCCGCATCAAAATCGTACCGGCCCTTGTGTTCACCGAATCGCGCCTCCCCCGTTGCCCGCCCATTGACTCGGACCGGCCGGGGCGAACAATGACACCCGCCGCCTGTCGCGGTGCCCGCCGACTCCCTTTCCCCTCCGAGGCCTTCCGTCATGACCCGCCTGTTACCCGCCGCCCTCTTCGCCGCGTTCGCGGTCGGGGTGGCGTCGCTGCCCACCGACCCCGCCTTCGCTCAGGACCCGAAGGCCAAGCAGAAGGAGAAGGCCAAGCAGAAGGAGAAGGCCAAGCAACCGAAGAAGCCGGCCCGCATCGCCGTCAACGAGCCGAAGGAGTTGGCCGACAACAAGGACTTCGCCATCCAGGGCGAGTACGAAGGGGCCGTCACCCTGAATAGCGGTGAGAAGAAGGTCGGCGTCCAGGTGATCGCCAAGGGTGAGGGCAAGTTCGTCGTCAAGATGCTGATGGGCGGGCTACCGGGGGCCGGCGCGGACCCGAAGGTCGAACCGATCATGGCGGAAGCCAAGCGGGGCGACGGCGATTCGGCCGAGATCACCGGCAAGTCGCTCAGCGGCACCATCGGCGGCGGCAAAATGACCCTCAAGGATGGCGGGAAGATCGACGCCACGCTGAAGAAGGTCGAGCGGACCTCGCCGACGGTCGGGGCCAAGCCGCCGGAAGGGGCGGTCGTGCTGTTCGGCAAGGAAGGGGACGAGGCGAACTGGAACGGCGGCAAGCTGATCACTCTGTCCGACGGCCAGTACCTGAATACCGGCATCAAGAGCAAGCAGGCGTTCGGCAACTTCAAGGCGCACGTCGAGTTCCGCCTGCCGTGGATGCCGAACAGCGGCGGCCAGCAGCGGGGCAACTCCGGCTTTTACCTGCAAGACCGGTACGAGGTGCAGGTGCTGGACAGCTTCGGCCTGAAAGGGGAGAACAACGAGTGCGGCGGCGTCTACACCCAGTACAAGCCGAGCGTGAACATGTGCCTGCCGCCGATGACGTGGCAGACCTACGACATCGACTTCACCGCCGCCACCTTCGACGGCGACAAGAAGGTGAAGCCGGCGGTACTGACGCTGGTCCACAACGGGGTGAAGATCCACGACAAGGTGGAACTGAAGGGATCGACCGGCGGCGGTCAGCCGGAGAAGGCCACCCCCGGCCCGATCCAGTTGCAGAACCACGGCGACCCGCTGGTGTTCCGCAACGTGTGGGTCGTCGAGACGAAGTGAGGCCGAATGAACCCGTCCAAAAAGAGGAACGCGGATGACGCGGATCCGAGCCGGGATGAAGAGGATCAGAAAGAATGAAATCTTGTTCTGATCCCGGCTTTGATCCGCGTTGGAATCCGCGTCATCCGCGTTCCGATTTGTAGAACTCGTTCTTCGGGGCTACCGTCCCTCGCGGAGGCGGTCGCCGAGGAAGTTTTCCAGGTCCGGGATGTCGTACACCTTCTTGATGGTCGTCTCCACGTCGTACTCGACCCGGCGATAGGTGATCACGTCGTTGTCCACTGTGACGTAGCAGGCCCGCCAGTTGCCGTCGCGGGGCTGGCCGACGCTGCCGACGTTGCACAGGGTCTTGCGGCCGTCCAGTTTGTACGTGTGGCCGATGTCGTCCGGGCCGAAAAACTGCAGCGTCTCGGTGAAGATGCCGGGGACGTGGGTGTGCCCCTGGAAGCAGTACTTCTCGACGAGGACGTAAATCCGCTCCATCTTCCGCTGGTTGTAGATATCCTCGGGGAAGACGTACTCGTTCAGCGGGTTGCGGGCCGACCCGTGAACGAACAGGTGGCCGCTTTCCTTGAAGCTGCGGGGCCGCTCGGCCAGGAAGTCCCACCGCTTCTCGCGGACGCCCCGCGGCTCGCCGCTGCTCTCCAGTTGCGCGCGGGTCCAGAAGATGGCCCGCTCGGCGGACGGGTTGAACCCGTCCGGGTCGAACATGGCCCCCTGGTCGTGGTTGCCCATGAGGACGAGCTTGCAGTCCATCACCAGGTCCACGCACTCGCGCGGGTTGGGTCCGTACCCGACCACGTCGCCGAGGCAGTAGATCTCGGTGATGCCCTGGGATTTAATGTCCGCCAGCACGGCCTGGAGGGCTTCCAGGTTGCTGTGGATGTCGCTGATGATCGCCTTCACACCCGGACTCTCTGGCGGTAGCGGCGAGTGGGGAAACGGACATCTCGAACCGCATCGGATTGTGGCAGTATAGACCACGGGCGAATCCGCGTAAATACGCTGCCCGATTCCGCGAAGGAAAAAAGAAGTTCGGCGGGTGCAGAACCCCGACGCCCAAAAGCCGCGCCCCGAGTGCCCCCATGAACCCCGCCCTGCCGGATTTCGACCTCGCGCTCGCCGACGCCGACCTGGACCGCGTGTTCGTCGTATCGGACCCGCACTTCGGCCACGCCAACATCATCAAATATTGCCACCGCCCGTTCCCCGACGCGGAGACAATGGACCGCGCCCTGATCGTCAACTGGAACGCCACGGTCCCACCCGCCGCCACCGTCTGGGTTCTCGGCGACATGACCATCAAGCCGGACAAACTCGGCTCGCTGCTGCGGCAGTTGAACGGGCGGAAAACCCTCGTCGCCGGAAATCACGATCAGCCGCACCCGGTCAGCCTGTCCAACAAAGGCCGCCCGCCGGAATTGCTGTCCGCCTACGCCCGCGCCTACCGCGACGCCGGGTTCGACGCCGTTCACCTGGGCGGGGCGTTCACGCTGCCCGACTTCGGCCGCGTGCTGGTGTGCCACTACCCCTACGCGGATCGCCCGGACTGGTTGAAGGTGCGGTTCCCCGCTGACGGCGAAACGCCTCTGCTGCACGGCCACGTCCACGACAAGTGGCGGTTCCGCGGCCGGATGCTGAACGCCGGGGTGGAGGTGCAGGACTATCGGCCAATGTCGCTGCGGGAAATTCGGGATTTATTCCGCGCCGAGCGGGCCGCCGGCTGGCCGACACTTGGCGAACCGGACGACGAGTTCATCCCCGACCCGCCGGCCGAATTGCCGTTGGCCGAACGGTTGTATGCCCGCCGCCGGTTCCTCGTGTCGGACGCCGCCCCGCTGCCGGAGTTGCCGGGGGCCGAATGCCGAACCACCCCGGTCGGGGATGCCACCGTGTTCGAAGTGGGGATCGAGGGCGCGAACCCGGACGCGGAACTGCTGTGGCGGCGGTGTTACCTGTCCCCGGCACTGACACCGCACGGCCCGGCCGAGTTCCGCGCGGGTGACGGCGTGTGATCTTCGTCGGGCCGGGCGACTCGCGCTCACCCGATCACGTCCGTCACCACGAACTCACCGCCCGGTTGCCAGTCGAACAGCATCCACGGGCCGGGGTCGCCGACTTCCAACCCCGCCAACGGCAGGCCGAGCAGCTCGCGGGGGCGGAGGCTGGCCATCGCGATTGCGTCGGCCAGGGTCGCGTCCGTCACCCGCAGCAGGTTCGACACGCACGCATCCGTGAACACCCCGGACCCGGCGAGGTAGGGCGTCCCCGGCACCACGATCTTCCCGCCGGGCAGCACCTCGACTTCGGTCCCCCAATCGGCGTACCGGCCCGGCGCGCAGCCCGCGAAGGTGCCGGCGTCGCACGTCAACAGCGTCCGCGCGACGGTCTTCACCCGCAGCAGCGACTTCACCACGGCCGGCGGCAAGTGGTGCCCGTCGGGAATCAGGCTCGCCCAAAGGTCGTCGTTCGCCGCCTGCTCCCAGAGCGGGTTGGCGTGCCGGTTCATGGTCGCGTGACAGCCGTTGCCGAGGTGCGTGCTCGTCTTCGCGCCGGCCGTCACCGCGTCGCGGATCTGTTCGCCGGTCGCGGCCGTGTGCCCCAGGGCGATGACGATGCCGGTGGCGGTCGCTTTTTCGATGAACGCCGTCGCGCCGTGCCGCTCCGGGGCCAGCGTCACCATGCGAATCCGCCCGCCCGCCGCGTCTTGCAGCCGGCGGAATTCGTCCCAGTCCGGGTCGCGGACGTGCGCCTTCGGGTGCGCCCCGCGCGGGCCGTCGTCGCCGCACAGGTACGGCCCTTCCAGGTGAAAGCACGGCATCCGGCGGGCGAGATCGGGGTCCGTTTCCGTCGCGCAAGCCAGGGTGGCAAATGCGTTCCGTATTGCGTCGAACGAATCGGTGATGACGGTCGGGCAGAACGCCCCGATGCCGTGCCTGCGGCACTCGTCGGCGACCGCGCGGACACTGTCCGAATTCAAGGCAGGCGAATTGAACCCGATGCCCAGGCAACCGTTGATTTGCGGGTCGAAGAAGGCCGGCGCGATCCACCGGGTCGGCGAACCGTCGGAACTCTCGACACCACCGATGCGTCCGCCGGTTATGGTGACGGCAAGGGCCGTACCGGTGGCGTAGTGACGGACCTGGAATATCATCAAGGAGTCCTTGCAGGGAACGTCGGCCCTCTGATACGATACTTGATTGTGAGACGGAATCCCCACCCCACACCTCCCCCCTTCGCGGTGTCGCCCATGGACAGCCAACTTCTCCCGCAACTCCAACCCCCCTCGCCGTACCCGGACGCGCCGATGACCCGCCACAGCATCGAACGGGATAGTCTGGACGAGATCGAGCGGTACAAGTGGATCGAGAGCGAGCGGTACGGGTACGACCAGGGCGAGACCGCCATCCGCCGCTGGGTGAAGCACCACTGGCGCGGGTACTTGCGGGCGCGGTGGCTGGAGCACCTGGAAGGGAACCGGTTCTGGATCGAGTTGGATCGCGGGGACTTCGGCCTGCTGCGGCGATACTTCTGCGACAAGGAACTCCTGCACCGCGTGGTGGACCGTCTGAAATCCGGGCAGGAAAATCTCGACGTCTTGTGCTGGGCCGAGTCGAATCACATCCCGACGGAACCCGTCGTCCACATCCTCGTCGCCCTCGACATCAACGCCCGCCGGCTGCTTCACCGCTTCGAGTGCGGCTGATACGAGAAACGCCGCGCCCGTTGTCGTGGGCGCGGCACGGGTGACATCGGCTGTTTCCATTCACCTCAGTCCCGCCGCCACATCGCTTCCCGCCGCTCCTTGTTCCGCCGGCCGAGGCCGGGCGTCCAGTTTCGCGGGGCCGGCGTCGGCGTGCCCAAACCGAACAGTCCGAACCAGCGGTCGTACACCTGGTCCCAGAACGACTTCGGCTCGGTGCCCGGAAACCCGGTCGGGTACGGGGCGACCACCAACTTCTGGTCCACGGCGGCCGTTTGCGGCGCGTACGGGCTGCCGGTCAAGCCGCCGTACCCCGGCGGCGGGCTGCCGACCCGCGGCAGCGGCGTCCCGGCTTGTGGCAGTTGCGTGCCGACCGGCATCACCAGCGGCTTGCCGACGAACTGTCCCGGCATCTGCTGCCCCATCGCCGTACCGCCCGTCAACAGGCCCGCCCCGACCCCGGCCAGGAGATAAAACCGACTCATGCACCTTCCCCCTGTGTGCGCGGATAGTGGCCACGTTTCTCCGACGGGGTATGCCGAGGGCGGGCGGACGTGTCAACGGAAAAGCGGGCGATTTCAGGGCTGTTCAGGGATTCAATTTGAAGACGGACTCACCGCAGAGGGCGCGAGAGAGCGCGGAGAAAACACCGGGAAAGAGGGTTTCTTCCTCATGCGCCCTCTCGCGCCCTCTGCGGTGAAATTCCGCCCAACTTGAGCCGCTGAACAGCCCTGCGGGCGATTCCAGGGCTGTTCAGCGGTATAAGTTGGGGAAGATTTTGAACCACGAAGGACGCAAAGATTCTTGAGTTGTGCTCGGTTCTTTTCCTTCGTGTGCTTTGTGCTCTTCGTGGTTCAGTCCGCTTCTCTTCAATCTCTGAGCGGCCCTGCGGGCGATTCGGGTCCACGGTCCCGCCGTCATACCGGCCCCAGGCGCGCGAGCGGTTCCGGCCGCGAGTGGCTGATGACGTATTTCAGGATGAACCCGCAGAAGGCGACGCTACCGGCCGAGATGCAGAAGTGGAAGAACTCGTGCGGGCCGACCCACTGCGGGAGCAGGACCGGCCACTCGATCAGTTCGCACACGCTGCCCAGGGTGTAGAACCCGGTCCCCGCCCACACCCAGTTCATGGCCCGCCAGCCGAGCGCCCGGTAGTACACCACCAGCGGCATCAGGCCGGCCCACCCCATGCCCAGGCAGATGCCGACGACGGCCGCGTACGGGGCCTGCGGGAGCAGCCACTGGTAGCCGATGCCGACCGCCGCGAACGCCCACAGGAAGGCGAGCATCCAGGCCCGGAAGCGGCCGTGCAGGACGAACGCCATGACCGGCGTGTTGGTGCCGGCGATGAGCAGGTAGATGGCCGTCTGGTCCAGCTTCTGGTAGAACCGTCGCTCCTCCTCGGAGCGGAAGAACAGCGCGTGGAAGACGCCGCTGGCCAAGTAGAGCGTCACCATCGACGCGCCGTAGATCGTGACCGGCAGTTGCCGCCGCCACCCGCCCTTCGTCAGGCGGAGCATGACGCCGGTGACCAGCACCGCCCACGCGGCGGTGAACAGGTGGGAGAGCGAACTGACCGGGTCGCGGAGTTCCATCATACGGCGGGCGGCCTACTCGGGCAGAGGGATTGGCGTCAGGTGTGGATGGCGTCGAACAGGGCCACGGCGACGGGGCCGGCGAGCATCACCGGCAGCCACGCGGCGAGCGTGGCCGGGAGCAGGTCGCTGTCGCCGGCGTACTTGCACGCCAGCACGGCGATGTAGAACAGCACCGACACCGCCAGACACGCCCCGGCCGAGATGAACACGTGCCGGTTCTGGTCCCGCAGCACGATGGCCAGCCCCAGCACCAGCATGGTGAGGCCGACCAGCGGGCGGACCAGCCGGCTGTGGAACAGCACCGCCACCCCCGTCTGCCGGGTGCCGTCCGACTCGTTGAGCATCTCCCACAGTTGGCTGGTCGGGGCGAACATGTACCACGACGCTCGCCGGGTGACGGCGTCGAACGACACCTCCGTCTTCAGGAAGTAGCGGCCGTGGTCCAGGTGTCGGAGGTTCTTCGGCAGCCGCTGCGTCCGCTCCGGCTCGGCGGGGCTGGCGTTGAACAACTTCCACCCGCCGGACAGCGGGTCGCCCGCCGCCGGCGGGACGTAGTACGCCTCGACGGCCGTCAGGTGCAGCAGGCCGGTGCCGGCCACCGGCGCGCCGGGGGAGGCGGACGGCTCGGCCTCCCCCACCGGGGCCGACGTGTACTCGAACTTGGTCACCCGCAGTTCGCGGCGGAACGCCTGCTCGGCGACGACGTGCGCGCCGGTGTCCGGGTCGTACCCGCCGCGGACGACAGTCGGCTTCCGCAACTCCGGGTCGTCGCGGGGCACCGTCAGCACGTCCGCGTACAGGGGAATCACGAACTCGTTCACCAGCGGGCCGAAGGCCGTCGTCAGCAGCCCGCCGACCAGCACCGGGAGGATCACCCGGCGGGTCGGCACCCCGGCCGACAGTTGCGGCAGCAGCTCGTTGTTCCGCTGCATGAGGGCGACCGTGAACACCGCCCCGATGAGCGTGATGGCCTCGCTCAGGCGGTCGAAGATGAGCAGCACCTGGACGCTGTAGTACCCGACGATGTGGTTCACCACCGCCCCGAACCCGCTCTTGTTGCCGGTGAAGTCGTTCAGGTTGGTGAACAGGTCCACCACCACATACAGGCTGAGCAGGCTGGACAGCACGATCAGGTACTGGCGGAAGAACGACACCAGATACTGGCGGTCGAGGATGTTCATTTGCCCGTCTCCGCCGGCGGGGTCGGCTTGCCGTTGGGCCACCGCAACTTCGGCACGAAGTCGGTGACGTACCGCTGCACGTAGACGTTCGCGTCGGTGGCGGCGAAGGTGCCGAACCCGTTCGCCTTCAGTTCCTCCATCGCGTCCCCGGCGGTGCGGCCCTCGTACTCCATGCGGTACACGGCGACCATCAGCCCGGTGCGGTGCAGCCCGGCCTTGCAGTGGATCAACACCGGGTAGTTCGCCGGGTCGTCCATCAGTTCCAGGAACTCGTCGATCACCGCCGGGCGACTGCCGGGGGCGAGGCCGGGGTCGTCGAGGACTCCGCCGTCCAGGCACACGTACTTCACCCCCAACTCGGCCAGCACGTCCGTCTCGCGAATCGACGGCTTCTGGAACGCGCGCGCCGGCAGGAGCGGGTCGCGGGCTTCCTCTTGCAAGTTGACGATGGTGCGGAAGCCGTACTTGCGGTGGGCGTCGCGGAACCCGTCGGCGGGCAGTTGGCCGCACCGGTACAGGACGCCATCGGCCACCACCCGCAGGCGGCGGGCGTGTTCGTAGGTGGCGCGGTAGTACAACCCCGGCAGGCCGAGGGTGGCGGTGACGACCAGTGCCCCCAGCAGCCAGTGGAAGGCAACCCGTATCATGGAACCTCCGCGAACGCCCGAAGGGGGGAGCCTCTTCGAACGGTACCGACGCCCGCCGGGGGGGTCAACGGCAACCGCGAGGCGGAGCGGCATCCAGCCCGCGGCATTCCGTGATCGGGTTGTTAGGGTGGTTCGCTCTCTCCGAGAGCGACTCTTGCGAAGCCCCGACTCTCGGAGAGAGTCGGCCACCCCAAATAACGCAATCGCCCTGGTCCAGCCCGCAACCATTCCGTGCGGCCCTCCGTCCGAATAGATTGACCCGGATGGTCCCCTGCCCCGCGAGTGCCAACCATGACCCCCGACGACGTGCCGCCGCCGACCAACCGGTTCTTCCGCCGGCGGGGCGATCCGGGCGGCGGCGGGCGACTGAAGCCGGCCGTGCAGAAGGCGGTGCTGCTCCTGATCGCCGCCGCGCTCGTGGCGGGCGGGTTGGCGTTCAAATTCGGGTGGTTCCCGTTCGACGACCGCAGCCAACTCCGGGACGAGTTGAAGGCGGCCGTCGTCGAACGGTCGAAGCTGCCGTTCGAAACGCTTGAGATCACCGGGGACGGTCTGGCCGTCGGCACCCTGCCCGACGGCGAACGGCTGGCGATCCGCTGGGCGCGGGACGCGGCCGGCACGCTCCGCTCGGTCTGTCAGCGACCGCACGCGGAGATGGAACAGTTCCTCCGGACGGTGGCGGCGGAGCGGTACGGCCCGGTGCGATCCCTGACCCTCCGGCCGTCCGCGGTCGGCGTCGGCTACGTCGGCGAACTCGTCCTCACGTCGGGCGAAATCCTCGACGTGGTGGAAACCACCGACCTCGACGAGATGTGGGCGTACCAGGACTTCTGGCAGTCGAAGAAGACGTACCCCATCTTCGCCACACGGTTGCTGGAGACCGAGGCGAAGACGAAGGTGAAGGAAATCGGCGAGGCGCGGGCGGGGGACTTGCCGCCCCAGGCGGCCGGAACCGAGCGGCTGTATACCGCGCGGATGCGAACCGTCACCGGCGAAGTGTTCGCGGTCGAGTTGTACCGCGACACCCTCGCCGACGGCCAGGCGAAGGCGGCCGAGGTGTGGGGCGAGGTGAAGATCCGCTACGTCAAACTCGGCTCGTGACGGGACATCGGCCGAGCGACCGGTGTCCCGTCACGCGGGTCGGCATTACTTCTTGTCGCCCTTCGGCGGGCCTTTCGGGCCGGTCGGCTTCGACCGCGGGGCCGACGGCCGCCGCTCGGTCGGGGTGGCGGACGGGTCCGTGCGGAGCTTCTGGGTCAGGCTGGCTTCGGTCCAGAACGGGCTGAGCCGCTTGATCTTGTACATCACCTTGTCGCGGTCCGGGCCGGTCGCGTCGGCCAGCTTCGCCTTCAGCTTCTTCATCTTCAGCTTGCGGTGGTGACGCCGCTTCAACTCGATCTGCCGTTCGACAGCCATGACGCAGGCTCCGGATTCTCGCGGACGGTGGTGACAAGAAAGAGAACTTTAGCGGCCAGCCCCAACCCTGACAAGGCGCACGCGGCGCGGGCGGGGGAAAATCCGCCGCCATCCCGTTGACGCTGTTCGTCTTGTGGCACCGGCCTCGGAACCAGTGTTCGGTAAAGCACACCGGCTACCGAGTCGGTGCAATGAGACCGGAAAAGACCACCCGAGTTTCGGAACGGAATGGCACCGGTGCCGGCAGGGGGCGCGATTGCCCCCCGCCCCCTGCCGGCCGGCGGCCGTTACTTCCCGAGGCGGTCACCGGCGGCAACCCGAACCGAGCGGTCGCCGGCGACCGGACTCGTCCGGTCCTCGGTCGGGGTCTGCGACGGGTCGGCCGGTTGCGGCGGGCGGGCCGGGGAGAGCGGCGTCAGGTCCACCCGCGTCAGCGGGTTCGGCATCAGCATCATCAGGCCGTCATTCCACGGCCGGCGTAGGAACTTGCGCATGGGTTCGACTCCCGTTTCATGGGGTGCGGAGGTGTTCGAATCGGTTGAGGGGTTGTTGCGACCGACGTGGCGGTCGCGGTCTCGACGTGAGGATGAAGGACTACAAGCGCCAGACACACAGCCAGACGTGACGACGGGCGCGGGTCGGATGCGGGGCGACGGGCGCGGGTCGCGGCGTCGCCACCGGGACCGGGACCGTCGGGCGAACGGCGGCGGACGACACGGGCACCGAGGCCGCGCGGACGACGGCCGCCGACACTTCCTCGTCCGACTCGCCGCCCTCCACGGGCATCGGCATCGGCATCGGCATCGGCGAGACCGATCCGGGAAACGGGGCGACGGCGGCGGCCGGAGTCCCGACCGCAACGAGGAGAGCCAGCAGCGATCCGATGAGCGACTTCATGGCGGACTCCTGTCGTTCCCGTGCCCCGACATACCGGAGCGAGGGCCGCCGGTTTACACGGGCGGGGGAAAATCCGCCGCCGTTGCGCGGCGACGATTCGCGGTCCCGCCCCGGCCCCGCCTACTACTATGACCGCATGACCCGCACCACGCTCGCCTTGATCGTCATCACCGCCGTCGTCACCGTGTCGGCCCTGTCGGTGGCCGTCGTCCGCAACCGGACGGCGGGTGAGTCGGCCACGTCCGCCTTCCCCGAACCGCTCAGTTACGCCAAGCCGTCCACCGACGGGAACTTCGTGTTTGTCGTGTTCGGCAACCCGAAGGACGAGGCCGCGCTGCCTGACGGCGAGATGAAGCGGAAGGTGCTGGCCGCCCGCGCGACGTACCCGACGCCCGGAATGTATGCCGCCGACGACCCGACGAAGCCGCTGTGGAAGTCGGACGACCTGTACGCCCCGGACGAGAACGTGTACGTCTTGGCCGGCGGGGAGGCCGTCGTGCGGTTGGACGGCGAGTGGTGGAAGACGAAGAACTACGTCGCCGGGCAGCGGGACCGGTTATCGGCCGAGACGGAGCAGGCGCAACTCGACGCGCCGGCGGTCAGTTTCCTGTCGAAGGCCGGCGTCCGCAGCTACGCGCTGAAGGACATCATCCGAGACAAGGACCGGCTGCCGCACTCGCCCGAGCACATCATCTGGCCCGGCGGCGCGGCGCTGAACGAGGCGACGGGGCAGTTCCTGCTATACACCCAGGACGCGCACCGGGTCGTCTTCGACCCCCGCACCGGCGACATCCTGTCGAGTGGCGAAGTCGGGTTCGGCAGCCGGTTCGCCCAGAACACGGTGATGGTGACGATCGCCCTGACGGTGGTCCTCGCCGTCGGCTGGGCGGCCTACGCCTGGAAGCGGCGGAAACCCCCGCCGGCCGTGGCGGGGTGACCACCGCCGAGTTGGGGGCGGTCGCGGAGGAGCGATTTCTTGCCAGCCGCGGAGCGGCGACCGCCGGTCTTGGTCTTCGGATCAGGAATGTCAGTTAACCCGCGGGATCGTGCCCTTCTTCCGGCCTGACGGGCCGGTTCTTACAGCCCAGGCCGTGAGGCCTGGGTACAGGCTTGTTCCGTTCCCGCGGCCCTGAAAGGGCCGTTCACGGTCCCACATGAACGGCCCTTTCAGGGCCGAAATCCTTACCCGAACAATACCCAGGCCTCACGGCCTGGGCTGTAAGAACCGGCCCGTCAGGCCGGAAAAGCGAGCGGCATCACAACGCGGCCCGGACTGGGGAAGTAGTCAACCCCCAATCGGAGTGACATTCCTGATCCGAAGACCAATAGCCTGGGGTGGGGGGGGGGCGGGGCCCGCCCC
>JBBRUO010000113.1:0-12919 GCA_038247725.1 Gemmatales bacterium | reverse complement strand
TGGGCGTTCAACGCCGGCGATTGTGCGATCCGCCGATCAATCTCGACGGGCAGTTTCGTGGTCGCGTTCATGATCCGGTCCCTCCGGGGTTGCCCCCAGTATACCCGCCTCGGCCGGGCTTGGACTGGCGCTTCTGGGTGGCGCGCTTGGGTCGATACCCCGTCTTCACCGGCTCGGCCCCGCGTTCGCCGGGCTTCTCGCCGGCGGCGGGGTTGGCCACGGTGTGGTAGTGGTCGCCGCGGAGGGCGGCGTTCGCCCGCTGGCGGCGGGCTTCCAGCGCCTCTTTCGGCGGTTGGGCCGGGATCAGCCCCTCGCACCCGCCGATCAGGTCGGTCCGCTTCGCCTGGATCAGCGCCTCGCGGACCTCGAAGTAATTCTCCGGTTTGAAGAACTGCATCAGCGCCCGCTGCATCTTCCGGTCGTTCAGTCCCTTCGCAATGGTGATCGGCTTCTTCGTGAACGGGTCCATGCCGGTGTAATACATACACGTGGCAATGTCGAACGGCGCGGGGATGAAGTCCTGCACCTGGTCGGGCTTGTATCCGTTCTGCTTCAAGTACAGAGCCAGGTCGATCATCTCATCAATCGTGCTGCCGGGGTGGCTGGCGATGAAGTACGGCACGAGTTGCTGCTTCGGTTTGCCGGCGGCGGCGGACGCTTCCTTGTACTGCTCGGCGAACACCCCGAAGTTGTCGATGCTCGGCTTCTTCATGAGGTCCAACACGGTCGGGCTGGCGTGCTCCGGGGCCACCTTCAGTCGCCCGCCGACGTGGTGCGCGGCCAACTCCTCGACGTACTCTTCCGACAGTTGCGCCAGGTCCATGCGGATGCCCGAACTCACCAGCACCTTGCGGATGCCGGGGGTGGCGCGGGCCTCGCGCATCAGTTCCAGCGTCGGGCCGTGGTCGGTGCCGAGCAGCTTGCAAATGGTCGGGTGAATGCAACTCAGCCGCTTGCACTTCGCCTCCACTTCCGGCCGGGTGCAGCGCATCTGATACATGTTGGCGGTGGCCCCGCCGATGTCCGAGATGATGCCTTTAAACTCCGGGTCGGCCGCGACCTTCTTCACTTCCTTGAGGATGGACTCCTTCGACCGGCTCTGGATGATGCGGCCCTGGTGGGCGGTGATGCTGCAAAATGTACAGCCGCCGAAACAGCCGCGCATCACCGTCACGGAATCCTTGATCATCTCGTGGGCGGGGATCGGCTCGGTGTAACTGGGGTGCGGCCGGCGGGTGTACGGGAAATCGTAATACCGGTCCATCTCGGCTTCGGAGAGCGGGAACGCCGGCGGCGTCTGCACCACCGCCTGGCGGTCGTGGAACTGCACCAGCGTGACGGCGTTGAACGGGTTGGTGTTCGTGTGGATGACCCGCGTGGCCTCGGCGAACTGCCACTTGTCGGCCTTCACCTGCTCGTAAGAGGGGATGAGTTCAAACGCGAACCCGTTCAGCAGCGCGGGCCGACCGGTTCTTCCCACCTCGCCCCGCTGGGGGGGCGTGGTGACTCCCTCCGCCGTCGGTGGTTCGTTCCGCAATTCATCCGATTCCTTCGCCCCCAAGGCGTACGCGACGCCGCGCAGGTCGCGCAAGTCCTTCACCGTTTGCCCGGCCCGCAACCGCTCGGCGATGGCGACGATGTTCTGCTCGCCCATGCCGTACACCACCAGATCCGCCTTGCTGTCCAGCACGATGGACCGCTTCACCGTGTCGGACCAGTAGTCGTAATGGGCGAGCCGCCGCAGGCTGGCCTCCACCCCGCCGGCGATGACCGGCACGCCGGCGAACGCCTCCCGGCACCGCTGGGCGTACACCAGGGTGGCCCGGTCGGGTCGCAGGCCGATCCGCCCGCCGGGGCTGTAGGCGTCGTCGTTGCGGACCTTCTTGTTCGCCGTGTAGTGGTTGATGAGGCTGTCCATGTTGCCGGCGGATACGGCGAAGAACAGCCGCGGCCGGCCGAATTGTCGCCAGGCGTCGGCCGACTTCCAGTCCGGCTGACTCAGAATGGCCACCCGGAACCCGGCGTGTTCGAGCGACCGGTGCAGGATCGCCATGGCGAAACTGGGGTGGTCGATGTAGGCGTCGCCGGTGACGAACACGACGTCCACGGCGTCCCACCCGCGGGCGGCCATCTCGGCGGCGGTGGTCGGGGCGCACGGGGCCGCGTAATCGGCCGTCCACATCGGGAGAGTGCGACGGGCGGCGGATTTCGGGTGAGGGGACATGGGTGGTGAAGCCGATGGCGTTTGAGGGGTGACGTGACCGTGTTACCCAAAGCGGATATTGTAGCGGTGTCGGTGTGACGGGGGTGTCGGTTTGTTCGACTCCCGACGGTGAGGCGGCGAAAAAGCGAATTCCCCGCCTTCGGGCCGGAACGGACACGGTTAGCATGGAGTCGAAAGACTGAGGCCGGCGTGGGATCCGCCCCGACTGTTGGATGTTCGCCCACCGTGCGAAATTCGTGGGTTGTCCGCTGGTGCCCGCCTCGCGTATGTTACCTGACTCGAGAGTCCCGACGGATCGGGGTCTTGCTCGAATCCACCCAAGCAGCACACCGGAGGCGACATGTCGCTCCGAATTCCCCGACCGACGGGTTGGATGGCCCTGGCGGTCGGCCTCTGGGCGGCCACCCCCGTGGCGGCCGAAGAGATTCCCGACCTGACGCTCGTTTATCGCGAGCTGGGCGGTCGTCAAGAGTTGAAGTTCCTCTCGGCGGGCGAGGCCAGTGCCAAGCCGGTCGGGATGCTGAACTGGGACTTCCCGCCGACCGAGTTCGCCACCATCGGGTTCGAGACCGCGCCGCAGACGTATTGCGTCGAGCCGCGGGTGCCCGTCCTGCCCGGCACCGCGTACCCGTTCCGCATCGAGTCGTTCGGCGACCCCCGCGACTTCGGCTTGAAGAACGACGACGACGGCAAGAAGGCGGCGGCCCGCCGGGCCACCTTCGTCCGCGAACTGTATGGCCGATACTACCCCGAGAGCGAGAAGGACGAGGCCGCCCAAGCCGCCTTCCAGACGGCGCTCTGGGAAGTGGTCGCCGAGACCGACGTGCCCGACGGCCCGGTGCCGTTCAGCCTGTTCGGTGGCACGTTCAAGGCGAACTATGAGAACGAAGCGGCGTCGCCGGAGTTCGTGAGGACGGCCCAGAAGTACGTCCAGTCGCTGACCGGCAACGACGCGCCGTTCGCCGACAACATCAACCTGGCGGGGTTGGAACTGGTCCGCCTGACCGGACTCACGAACACGGCCGGGGCGGTCGGTCAGTCGCAACTGGCGCTGCGGAACCGCGCCGGGTCGTCCAACATCAGCGGGCCGTTCGGCGACTCCGCCGCCGGCCCGACGGGCGGTGGCGGGTTGGCGGGCCTGGGCGGCCTCGGCCGCGCCCCCACGCTGGGCGGCGGTGGACTCGGTGGCGCGGGCGGCGGATTCGGCGGCGGCGGCGGGTTCTTCGGCGGGGGCGGCACCCCGCTCGAGATCACGGACACTCCGACCGATACGCCAATTACCCCCATCACACCGATTACCCCACCCGGTTCGATCTCGACAAATCCGGGCGTGAACCCGCAGAACCCCGGCCCGAATCCCAATCCCAACCCAAATCCCAACCCGAATCCGAACCCCAACCCGAATCCAATCCCTGCGCCGCCGGCGGTCCTCCTCGGTGTCATCGCCCTCGCTGCCCTCGGCCTGCGGAAGCGGTTCGGCGGGACGAAAGCGGACTGACGACGGGTCGCACCCTTGACCATCCCGACCGGGACCGGCACACTAGCTGCCGGTCCCGGTTTTTTCACGCCCCTCCCCGTCCCGACAATCCCATGCTCCAAGTCATCGAGTACCGCGGTTGGAAGAACAACCTGCTCCTTTCCAACGGCGACGTGGAACTGGTCGTCACGCTGGACGTCGGCCCCCGCGTCATCGCGTACCGACTGCCCGGCGGGTTCAACGTGATGAAGAACTATGACGCCATGATGGGCGGCACCGGCGAGGCCGAGTGGCAAATTCGTGGCGGGCACCGCTTCTGGCTCGCCCCGGAAGACCTGACCCGCACCTACTTCCCCGACAACCGGCCGGTGGCGTGGGAGAAGCTGTCCGACACCGCCGCGCGGTTCAC
The DNA here is from genome assembly GCA_038247725.1 of Gemmatales bacterium. GTDB lineage: Bacteria > Planctomycetota > Planctomycetia > Gemmatales > Gemmataceae > JALHQU01. The sequence continues at coordinate 8,809 of JBBRUO010000113.1, read as the reverse complement.
CCCGCCGCCGGAGACCGAGTACGGCATTCAGAAGGTGATGACACTGGAGTTGGGGGCGACGGGCACGGCGGTGACGGTCACGCTGACGGTGACGAACACCGGCACCGCCCCGACCGACCTCGCCCCGTGGGGGCCGACGGTGATGGCCCCCGGCGGCGTCGAGGTGATCCCGCTGCCGCCGAAGGCCCCGCACCCCGGCCACCCGAGCAACGCCAAAAGCCCCGCCGACTACGGCCCGCACCAGGAACTCGTCTTGTGGCCGTACTTCAATTTCACCGACACCCGCTGGACGTTCGGCAAACGGCACCTGTTCCTGCGGCAAGACGCCACCAAAGGCCCGACGAAAATCGGCCTGGCACACCGCGAGGGGTGGGTCGGGTACCTGAACAGCGGGGTGCTGTTCGTCAAGCGGTTCGACTACCGCGACGGGGCCGTCTATCCGGATCGCGGCACCCGCTACCAGACGTTCAGCAACGAGGACATGCTGGAGATGGAAACCGTCGGCGAACTGGTGACGCTGGCACCGGGCGTGTCGGCCAGCCTCGTCGAGAGCTGGGAACTGCACGGCGGCCTGCCCGACATCCGCACCGAAGCCGACGTGGAGAAGCACATCCTGCCGGTCTTGGGGTGATGCGACCGTGGCGGGTGGCGGCTCGACCCCACCGCCGTCACCCGCGGATGATCTGGGCCATGCACTCGGCCAACTTCTCCGGGGTGCAGACCAGCACGTCCATCCCCACCTTGCGGAGTTTGGCGGCGGTCGGCTTGTTGTAGAACGGGCGGGCGTCGTACCCGAGCGCGGCCAGCCCCAGCAGCCGCACCCCGGCGTCGCCCAGGAACCGCACCTGATCGACCATCGCCCGCTCGGCCGGCCCGTCCCCCTCGTAAAAGTCGCTGATGAGGACGAGGATGGTCCGCGCCGGCTGGCGGATCAGCGACGTGGCGTACTTCAGCGCCAGGGCGGTGTCGTTCCCGCCGCCGAGTTGCACCCGCATCAGCACGTCCACCGGCTGACCGAGTTGGTCGGACAGATCGACGACGCGGGTGTCGTACAGGATGAGCGAGGTCTTCATCGCCGGCAGTTCGGCGAAGATGGACGCCATCACCGCCGAGAAGACGGTGCTCTCCATCATCGACCCGGACTGGTCCACGACGACGACGACGTGCCACGGCTTCTTCTTCCGCTCGGCCGCGTGGAACCAGACGCGGTCCACCAGCAGCTTGCCCGACGCGCGGTCGAAGTTGGCCAGGTTGCGGCGGAGCGTCGTCTTCAGGTCCAGGTTGCGGAACACCTTCCGCGGCGAGTGCCGGTCCTTGCGGATGGCCCCGGTGATGGCCTGCTCGACTTGCACCTGCATCCGCCGCTTCAACTCCTCCAGCACCTGATCGATCACCTTCCGCGCCAGCACCCGCGTTTTCGGCGTGAGCAAGTCCTTGTGCGTCAGCAGCGTCTTCACCAACTCCATGTTCGGCTCGATCTTCTCCAGCAGTTCCGGCTTCTCCAGCAGGTCGGCGATGCCCCGCCGCTTCACCAACTCCTTCTGCATGACCTCCTTCACCTGATGGGGGAAGAGTTCGTTCACCGCGTCCACCCAGTCGGGCACGCTCAACCCGTGGGAACTGCCGCCCGCGCCGCGCTCGCCGGAGCGACGGCGACTGCCGGACTTCCCTTCGCCCCCCTCGAACAGAAAGCCGACCAGTTCCTCCACCCGCGCGGCGTCGGCGTCGCCCGCGCACGAGATGCCGTGTTGCTCGGCGACTTTGCCGAGAACCAGCCGCCAGCGGGCGAGGGTGTGAGCGTCGGTCATATCGGTTCAGGTTTCAAGTTTCAGAGTTACAGGAGCGACGCTTTGGGGTTTCGCGTTCCGGGTTTCGTGTCATCCGACTTGAAACTCTGAAACTTGAAACCGGAAACACTCACAGCGGCCAGTCTTTCAAGGTCGCGGCGACGGCGGCGTCCAGTCGCGCCACCAGCGCGGTCGCGCCGAGGCTGCCACTGACGGTGCGGACGTCCTCGTCGTCGGCCAGCCCGTACCGCCGCGCGACGGTGCCGGCGAGCGAGTCCTTCTGCGAATTCGACAGCCGCTCCATCGCCGCGCGGAGGCGGGGCAGCATGATGAGGAACGGCTCCCAGTCGGCCGCCGCCAGCAGGTCATCCACGGCCGCGACCAGCGCCTCCGCGCCGAGCAGGATGGATGTGTGGGACACCGCCAGGAGACCGTCGAGCAGGTCGCCGGCCGTCACCATCACGGCGGGCGCGGCCTTCGCCAGCGCGGCGACTTCGGCGGCCACGGCGTCGGCGGGCAACTCGCGGATCTCGCACAGCAAGCCGAGGAATGCGCCGCGGAGGAACGGCACCGGCGACACCCCGGCCGCCGTCCCCGCCGCCTCCGCGAACAGGGCACGATCATACCGCGTGCCGCCGTCGCGGAGGATCACTTCGGCCACGGAAATCAGCACCTCCACCACGGCCGGGTGTTCGGCGTCGGGTACGGCGGAGGCGTCCGGCAGGGCGAAGCAGGCGCGGTCGTAGCAGCGGACGAGCAACTCTTCCAACACCTCGCGGCGAAGACCGCGGAACGCCGCGTACTGGTCGAGCCGGCCGAGCGCCCGCAGCGCCGTCGCCTGAGACACGAACGACGGGTCGGCGTCGATGGCCGGCCCGCACGCGGCCCCGGCGGCGGACACCAGGTCGGGCATGTCCAGGTCCACCGCCTCCAGCAGCCGCAGGCACGTCTCGCCGGCGTGGGTGCCGGCCTTCGCCAGGGCTTCCCGCAGGCGGTTGAGCGCGGCCGACTCGACCGTGTCGCCGTACAGGTTCTGCTCGATCAGCGCCGGTTCCGTCTTCGGCTCCCACTTCAGTTGCCACTCCTCGCGGAACAGCGTGCCGGAGAAGTCGCCCCCCTCGGCGGTGGCGGCGGCGAACGGCACTTTCAGGTACGTCAGCCGGTGCAGGAACGCCGACCGGCGGGCGTCGATCGGGGTCCGCTTGTCGAGCTTCAGCGTCAGCCGCTTCTCCTTGCCCATCACGCCGCCGAGGTCAAGGTCGGACAACTGTGAGTGGAAGTCGCCGAGGATCGGCAGCCGGCCGAGTTTCGCCGTCACCTTGCCCAGCGCCGTGCCGACGCCGGCGGCGTCCATCGCCTCTCGTAGCTTCCGCCCCTCTTCGGCCGGGTTCCCCTTGCAACAGCAAGTGACGAGCGCGTCGTCGATGTCGTCGAGGGTCGGGTGCGTGCGGCCCCGCAAGCGGGCGAGCATCCCGGCGTGGTGCGTCACGCTGATGGCGTCGGCGGTGGACAGCGGGTCGCCCCCCTTCCGCATCTGTCGCAGCACGGCGACGGTGTGTTCCAGGGTGATGTCGTCGGCGCGGCCGGCGGCGACGAGGTCGAACACCGTCTGGTAGAACTGCGGCGCGCGGTTGCCGGCCCCGTACCCGGCCAACTCCGAGAGGCGGAAGAACGAGTACGGCACGACGGTCGTGTACACCGTTCCGGGCGGGCACTCGGGCGGCGGGGTTTTGTCGGCGCGGTCGAGGAACAGGTGGAACCCGCCGCAGATGACCATCGCGTCGGCGGGCTGAAGTTTCTTGGCCTTCAGCGTCTCGCGGATCACTTTCAGGAAGTGTCGCTCCCGCTCGACGGTGCCTTCCGCCTGCTCGGCGGCGTGGTCCGCCGTGGCGCGGGCGGCGCAGCAGAAGGTCGCCAACTCGCGGCGGAACGCCTCGTGGTCGTCGGCGTGCGGGTTCTCGAACAGCGTGTCCCACGCCTCGTCCCAGCACTTGTACCCCCCGGCCTCGGCGAGTTGCTGGTAGAAGCTGCTGCCGGTGATGAGCTGGTCGTCGTTGGGCGCGGCGGGTGGTGCCTTCGCGGCGTCCCGTTGTCGCAACAGCGCGTGGTGCGGCAGATCGATGAACACCACCTCGGCCTTCGTCGCGGCGGCGGCCTTCATCGCCACGTATTCGGGCGAGTACGGGGCGATCGGGTACCAGACGGCGAACCGTGCCGGGATGTCCGGGCTAGCGCTGGCCGTGCCGTTCAGGCCGAGGGCGTTGTCGTCGTCGCGGTACGACGAGTAGACGGCGACCGGCGGGGCGGTGGCGGCGTCGGTGATGAACGGGATCAGGTCCGTCGCCTCGTGCGGCCCTTCGATGAAGACCACCTTCGGCTGGCGGGCGACCATCGCGGCGCGGACGTGCCGGGCGGTGGCCGGCGAGTGGTGCCGCACCGGGAACCAGTACAGCGGCTCCGCCAGCACGGCGTCCACCCGGCGGGCGATCTCGGCGGGTGTCGGGATGGCGTTCATGAAGAGGATTCACCGCAGAGGCTGTGTAGGTCGTGGTCGAGCGTCCCGAAGGGACGAGAGGCCCGACATCGGTTTCCGACGGGATCGGTTGTCGGGCCTCACCGGCCTTCGGCCGGTTCGACCACGACCTACCGTCCACCGTCACAACTGCTCTACCAGGGTGTCGTAAAACGCCTTCCAGTCCTTATCCTTGGCGGCCCGCTTCTTGGCCACGAGGGCGGCGTACTCCTTCAGCGCGGCCTTGTCCTCCTGGTCTTCCTTCACCACCGCACCGAGCATGTTGCGGGCGATGTCGGCCGGCCCCACCTCGCCGCTGCCGAAGAACCGCGAGTGCAGGGCGGCGTCCAGCGCCACCCCGATGGCCTCCGCCGTGGACAGGGTGGTACTCGGCTTCTTCAGGCTGACGCCGTCGCTGGTCTTGCCGTTGCGGATCTCACGGAACACCGTGGCCAGCAGTTCGATCACCGCCGGCGTCAGCTTCGCCGGCAAGTTATACCGTTCGAGCAGTTCCGCCGACCGCTGCTGGACGATCTTCACCTCCGTCTTCTGGTCGCCGACGATGGGAATGTAGACGTAGTTGAACCGCCGTTTCAGGGCCGCCGACAGCTCGTTCACCCCCTGATCCCGGCTGTTCGCGGTGGCGATCACGTTGAACCCCGGCCGGGCGAACACCATCGCTTCGTCGGGTAACTCCGGCACGGCGACGGCCTTGTCCGACAGGATCGACACCAGCGCGTCCTGCACGTCCGGCACGCACCGGGTCAGTTCCTCGAACCGCAGCAGGCCGCCGGCCCGCATCGCCACCATCGTCGGCGACGGGATCAGGTTCTGCGGGGTCGGTCCCTCGGCGATGACGCGGGCGATGTTCCACGAGTACTTGATGTGCTCCTCGGTGGTGCCGGCGGTGCCCTGGATCGTCAGCAGCGAGGTGCCGCACACGGCCGCCGCGAGGTGTTCCGAGAGCCAGCTCTTGCCGGTGCCCGGTTCGCCGACGAGCAGCAGCGCCCGCTCGGACGCGAGGGTGACGATGGACCGCTCGACGATGCCGTCGTCGCCGAAGAACTTACGGGTGATCGGCACCTCAACGACCTTGCCGCGAATGGTCGCCTTCACCGACTTGCCGCCGATGATGTACGTCAGCACGGCGCGCGGGGACAGCTTCCAACTGCTCGGCGGCGTCTCGGTGTCGGTCTGACGGAGCGCCTCCAACTGGTCGGCGTACCGCTTCTCGGCGGGTTCGCGGAGGACGCGATCAACGGCCGCCGGTGGCGGCTCGGCGGGGGCGGGTTTCTTGGCCATGAAGTTTGCGCGGGCAGTCAGAACAGCGCTTTCAGCAGCGCCGCCATGTCCACCTTCTCCGGGGAAATGGTGAGGTACGTCGGGCCGGACTCGGCGACCGTCGCCAACGGTTGCAGCACCAGCCGGCACCGCTCGTAGTGCAGCAGGCCGAACAGCGGCGGGCGGGCCTTCTTCAACTTGAAGAGGTCGTCCAGGTGCTTCCGCACCGCCTTCCCTTCCGAGCCGCTGCTGACGACCGCGTGGAGCGTCAGCGGTCCCGCCGGGATCGGGTACGCCGTCTGGCCCGGTTCCTCGCCGTCGGCACCCGGCCCGACCTCGTAGTCGCGGAGGACGATCTCCTCCGTCAACTCATTGTCCAGGTCGAGCGGGCCGGGGACCGCCTTTGCCAGCCGCTCCAGCGCGGCGGTCGGAGTCCATTCCAAAAACCGCTTCCAGTCGGTGAACGCCGCGCCGGGCGTGACCGTGCTGGCGTCGGTCAGCAGCACCCGCCACGCACCGGCGTCGTCTCGCGACACGTTCGCGTTACCGATGGCGATCCGCTTCCCTTCCAAGAAGCATGACGGCGGGAACTTCTGTTTCTGCGGCAGGTGGAGAAACGCTTCGGCCGGGAAAGTCTTGGTTTTCACCGGTTGCGTGAAGGACCAACTGACCGCGTCGCCGACAGTCACGGGGGCGGTGCCGGCCACCACCCGGCAGCGGAACTCGAATCGCACGACGGCCGCCGTCGCCCGCTTCACCACCCCCAGGCACACCACTTCGGCACTCGCCAGCGGTTGCGTGGTCGGAGTGGCGTTGAGCCGGTCGAACCCCTTCTCGTCGTTCGTTTGCAGCGCGTGGGACAATCCCCGCGCGATCAGCCAGCCGCGATTCAGGAACAGCGTCAACCGGCGGCGCGACAGCAGCGGGTCGTGCGCGGTGAACCGGGCCAGGTCGTCGAGCAGTTGCCGGATGGTGGCCGACAGCCGGAGCAGCCGCAGCCGCGCGGCCTCCTGCATCGCCCCGGCGAGCGTCTTCCGGGTGGCCTCGGACGCGGTGGTCAGCCCGCCGAGCAGCAGGTCTTCCACGGCGGCGGCGAGGTGGTCGAGGGTGGCACGGAGTTTCGGCCGTTCGGCGGCGGGCGGCAGCATCGGTCATTCCCCCTCGGCCGGTGCGGACAGCACGGCCTGCGCCACTTCCAGCGTCAGCATCCGGTCGAACAGCCGAACCGTCGTGACGGTTCGCATCAGCGCGGCGGCGGCGTCCCGGCGGCCGTCCCGCACCGCCTCGACCAGTGCGGTCAGCGACGCGGCGAGGTGTTCGGCCCCGGCCGTGCGGAACTCGTCGCGGAGGGCGGTCAGCTTGGCGACCTCGTTCGCACCAGCCGTCCGCACGCCCCGCACCACGAGGTCGTCCGTGGCCGCGTGCAACCGGTCCAGCGCGTCTCGCAGTTCGGCGATCTCGTCCACGGTGCGGCTCCGGTTACATCGCGTAGTAGTCTTCGGGGATGGTTTCGGTCGGCCGCCAGTCGATCTCACCGGCCTCGACGCCCTTGAACTTCAGGAACGTTTCGCTCATCGCGTCCTTCGTCGCGTCGTCCCACGCCGGCTGGTGACCCTTGCTGGCGTTCACCCAGTTGTCGGCGACGGCCGGGTCCAGTTTGCCGGCCTTGGCCAACCCGATGACCAGTACCATCAGGTGCTTGCACAGCGCCCCCCGCAGGCCGCCGCACGGCCGCAGGTTTTGCGTCCCGCAGCAGAAGCTGCCGTCGGCCCCCAGCCGACACGAGTACACCCGCTCGGAACTCGACTGGCTCTTGACGATGCCGACGAGGTGCGCGTCGGTCACGTCGGCGTACAGTTGGAACCGCTCCGCCTTCAGCATGGCGGTGGCGTTGGCGATGCGGCCGGAATCCACCTTCCTGGGCAGCCCCTTGAAGAAGGCGTCGAAGTCGATGCTGCCGGCGGCGGAGCTCTTCGCCACCGTCACCCCCGGCCGTGGGCCGGTGCCCTTCCACACCATCTCGGCGGGGATGCGGAACCCCTTCGGGAACTTCGTGTGCTCGTCGAACTGGGCTTTCTCGAACTTCACCCCGGTCAGGGTGGCGTCGGTGAAGTCCGCGCCTTGCAACTTCGCCTGCGTGCAGTCCGCGTTCGTCAGGTTGGCCCGCACGAAGACCGCCTTCGCGCACATCCCCAGGTTCGCCAGGGTCAGGTCCGCGTCGGTGAAGTCCGCCCCGGTGAAGTTCCCGCTGTAAAGTCGCGCCCCCATCAACTTCGCCCCGACGAACTTGGCCCCCCGGCAATCTTGTTTGTACCCGGTGTTGAACTCCCGGAACTCCCGCGACGACAGGTCGGCCCCGCTGAAGTCCGCGCCGCGCAGGTCGAGGCGTTCCCGCTCGCGGCGATCGAGCGCGTACCACGCATCGATCCCGTCCGCCCGCACCCGCGCCAGCAGTTCGTCCCGCGCCTTCAGGGCCGCGTCCACCTGCGAAGACTTCCGGGTCGCCAACTCCTCCCCCGACACCGCCGCCACGCCGAACGCCTCGGCCCACGCGGCGACCGCCAGCTCTTGCAACTTCGGCCCGCGCACGGTCTTGCTCCCCTTCGCCGTAACGGTGTCCAACCGCAGCGTGGTGTTCGGCCACCGCCCGGCCATGTTCGCCATCGCCTCGGCCAGTGTCTTGCCGTCGATCCAGTCGTGGGTGTCCTTGCCGTCGCGGTAGTATCGGGAGGCCCCTTGAACTGGCCCGCGCCAGGCGCGCACACCCACCGAAATGCTGAGCGAGGCGTGTTCGTCCGGGCCGAGTTCCACTTCGGCGGAGGTCGTGAACTCCTTCGCCCCCTTTGCGGCGGCCTGGAGTTCCGTCACCTTCGGGCCGGGCTTGCGGGTAACCGGTGGGGTGAAGTTCTTGGCCTTCGAGAAATCCACGCCCGTGACCGTCGCCCCCGCCAGCGTGGTGCCGTGGAAGTTCGCCCCGGCCACCTGCGCGCCGGTCAGGTCGGCCCCAGTGAAGACCGCGTTGCTCAGGTCCGCCCCCCGCAGGTCGGCGTTCGTCAAGGCCGCGCCGGCGAGGAACGCCCGCTGGAGGTTCGCCTTGCCGAGCTTGCAGTCGGTGAACTTGGCCCCGTTCGCGTGGATGTGCGTGAGGGTCGCGCCGGTGAAGTCGTAACCGGTGAACGAGCTGATTTCGAAGTTTGCGTCGGCCACGTTAGCGGCCCGGAAGTCGCAC
>JBBRUO010000112.1:0-12920 GCA_038247725.1 Gemmatales bacterium | reverse complement strand
AGGTGTTGGCGCTCAGTTTCCTCATCCTGATCGGCGTGCTGCTCGTCGCGGACGGGCTGGGCCAACACATGAACAAGGGGTACATCTACTTCGCCATGGCCTTCGCCGTCGGGGTCGAAATGGTGAACATGCGGCTGCGGAAGGCATAACCGCACACCCCTGCGGCGGCGGCGTGAACAAGGTCAGCGGAGAAATGCCCGCGCCATCGCAGAGTACTCGGCGGTGGCGTCCTGGGCGTCGGCGAGCAACCGTGACAACGTCGCGAAGTGCTGCTGATCTTGGGCATCAGATGCTGTAGCGTGTTGAAACCGTGCCGCGAGATGGTCGCAGATCGTTCTCATCGCCCGGAGGCGTTCCAAGACTTTCATCCGCTGCCCTTTCAACTCATCGCGGTTCAGTCCGAAGACCTGAATGGTGGTATTCCCTTTGACCGCACCGCCGCCGTGTTTCGCTTTCGCGGTCTCACCGCGGAATCTCACGAACACCTCGGGGTCATCTTGCTCGGGGTGAACGAGGAGTGTGCGTTCCCGCGATAACGGATGAGCCGGCTTCCGGCATCGACGTTTCGAGTCTCGGAGCGGGAACAGGTTTTCCTTGAACTTCTGGTTACAGAGTTGGCAGCTCAAGAATAGGTTGTCCCAATCATATGCCAACCAGAAGTAGCCGGGTCGAAGTAGTTTGCCTCCGGGCGATTCGCGCGACCCGGCCTTCGGGCGGAAGTGTTCGACATCCCCGAACCCGACGTGAAGGAAACGCGACTCGCAGAACGCACACTTCCCGTGTTGGGCTTTCACCAGCGCGTCCTTCACCGACTTGGCTGCGTACAGTTTCTTCTTGAACGCGAGTTTCGCCTTCGCCCGTACCGCAGCGGCGAGTTTCTGGACCTCGGCGGGGCCTCGCGTGGTCAACACGTTCGGGACCGGGCCTTTGGTGATGCGGATCATTTCGCCGGTCGCTTGTGAAGGTGGGCGAGTGCCTCCCGGATGGCCTGCATCTCCTTGACTTCCCTCGCGTCGTCCCCGACCGGCAACTTCGCCAGCCGATCATCGATCTCGATCAGTCGCTCCTTCTGTTTCGGTGTCGGTCGGGTCAATCCGAGGAGATGTTCCTTCTCCTTGAACAACTCCTCGACATTCGGCGGGTTCAGACTGAGGCCACCAAAGAGGTCGCTCGTGAGGATTTGGTCGAGCCGCCAGTTGCGGACATCCTCCGGGTTGTTCCTGATTTCGACGTAGTGGTTGCCGTCGGCGTCCGTCTCGGTCGAGCGGACCAGGACGGCGATGTTGGCGTTCGCGCTGGCGGCGGCCTGCACCACCAGCGGGCTGTGCGCCGTCACGATGAACTGCGTGTTCGGGAACCGCTCGGAAAGGTAGCCGATCACCTTCCGCTGCCACACGGGGTGGAGGTGTAGATCAATCTCGTCCACGAGGCACACCGCCGGCTCCGCGAGCGGGTTCTCGCTGTCCGGATACCACTCGAACATGCGACTCATGAAATCCGTCACCCACGCGATCATCGTCTGATAACCGTGACCGAGCTGCCGGAGGGGAACCCATCCATAATCGGTGAAAAATTCCACATGTGGATTCGGATTGCCGCCTATTCCAGGTAAATACCGAAAGTCTGCTACGTCCTCCGGAAGCACATCAATGAGCGCCTTCATGGCCAAATCTCGCCGATCAACTGCGGACTGCGAAGCCGTCAACTTTGAATGATAGTCGAGCGACTTGATCCAACTTTCCGCATCGCGGAGACGAGTGAGTGGATGAAAAAGGGACTCCAACGGATTGTCACCGCGCGAGGGAACCGAGTAGTCATCGTAGGTCGGCAGCCGCCGTGACGCACCGTACGCTGCTAGCCGCCAATACCCAACAAGAGCGTGTTCATCGTGCCCCAGGGTTGATCTCCAAGCCTCCAGCCGGACACCAGAAATGTCAATAGTGCCCAAAGTCATCGTCTTCGAATTTTTGACACCCGAAGTGATGCCGAAAGAACGGTCCACCAATTCGGTGGTGGTGAAGCCGATCGCTTTGTCGTGACGAGAGTAAAGAATATCGGGCATCTCATTTCTTGAAATCGACCGATGGATTGCAATCAGCCTCAATGCCGTCGTCTTCCCCGTCCCGTTGTCGCCCAGGATCACGGTCCACTGCCGCGGGCGGCCTTCACCATCGGAGCAGTCGAGCGTTTGCTTCGGGCCGAAGCAGCGGATGTTCTCCACCGTCAACGACAGCACATAGCAGCCGGGCGTCGGCTTCTTTTCAGGAGCGTGACGCCCGTTGCCCTTCGATTTCGCCGGCGGCTTCTTCTTGCCCATCGCGGTCGGCCCTCGGATGCCACCATTCTACTTCCGGCTCTTCGGGTGGCGGAAGGGGAGCCACGCGCCGTCTTTGCCGCTGCTCTCCACACAGCGGGTGATGAACAACATCCCCTCCACGCCGTCGTAAATGTTCGGGTACAGAGTGTTCACCGCCTCCACCGTGCCGCCGCTGGCCTTCTGGATGATGGCGTCGTAGGTCGCGGTGTAGATGTTGGCGAACGCCTCGAAGAACGCCTCCGGGTGGCCGGCCGGCAGCCGGCTGCTCGCCACGGACAGCGCGCCCAGATACGGGCCACCGTTGCGGGTGTAAATGCGGTGCGGCTCGCCGTTCTTCCGCACGATCAGCTTGTTCGGCTCTTCCTGGTGCCACTCCAGCGCCGCCTTGGTGCCGTCGATCTCGATGAACAGGTCATTCTCGCGGCCGTGGCTGATCTGCGACGCGGTGACGGTGCCGAGCGCGCCGTTCTCGAAGCGGATGAGCGCGGTGCCATAGTCGTCCAACGCCCGGCCCGGCTCGAACACCTTCAGATGACAGGAAAGCTGTTGCGGCAGCAACCCGGTCATGAACCGGCCGAGGTTGTAGGCGTGGGTGCCGATGTCGCCGAAGCAGCCGGCCGCCCCGCTCATCTTCGGGTCGGTGCGCCACTTCGCTTGCTTCTGGTCGCTGCTTTCCAGCCGGGTCCGGAGCCAGCCCTGAATGTAGTTGGAGCGGATGGCGTTGATCTCGCCGAGTTCGCCGTTCAGGATCATCTCGCGGGCCTGCCGCACCAGCGGGTAGCCGGTGTAGTTGTGCGACACCGCGAATACGACGCCGGTGCGCTCCACGATCTTCAGCAGTTCCTCGGCCTGCGCCAGGTCGAACGTCATCGGCTTGTCGCAGATGACGTTGTACCCGGCCTCGGCGAACGTCTTGGCGATCTCGAAGTGGGTGTGGTTCGGGGTGGCGATGGAGACGAAGTCCACCGGGTCGGCCCGCTTCTTCTCGGCGGTCGCCATCTCCGCGTAACTGGTGTACGCGCGATCGGCCGGGATGTCGTAGTCCGGGGCGGACGCCTTCGCCTTGGCGGGGTCGCTCGACAGCGCGCCGGCGACGAGTGCGGCGCGATTGTCGAGCACGGCGGCGGTGGCATGGACGCGGCCGATGAACGAGCCTTGGCCGCCGCCAATGAGACCCATGCGGAGCTTGCGGTCGAGGGGAGAGTTGGTCGGCATGAGGGACAGACTCCGGACGAATGGGGGAAGGTCCGGAGATTGTAAGCCGGGGGCCGGGAATGTCCGCCGGGTGAACGGCTTCGCTGTGGCCCGCACGCCGGGTGGTTGGTATCATCCCCGCACGACCCGTGCCGTTCCCCCTCCCATACCGAGTCGCCGCGCCATGAGTACGCCGACGGTCATCGACCGCCCCGGCCTGAACGAGAAGATCTTGTTCTGGGCCAGCTTCTTCACCCTGATCGCCGCCGGCATCGGGTTCTCCGTCCGCGGGTTCATCCTGAAGGACTGGGGTAGCCAGTTCGGGTTCACCCAGAGCGAGTTGGGCAACATCAGCGGCGGCGGGCTGGTCGGGTTCGGCATCGCCATCATCTTCTTCAGCTTCTTCGCCGACCGGTTCGGGTACGGCAAGCTGATGCTGGTGGCGTTCCTGCTCCACGCATCGTCGGCGGTGGTGACGCTCGCCGCCGGCAGTTTCACCGGCAACAAGCCGGCCGCGTACAACTGCCTGAACATCGGCATGTGGCTGTTCGCGCTCGGCAACGGCACCTGTGAGGCGGTCATCAACCCGCTGACGGCGGCGCTGTTCCCGAACCGCAAGACGCACTGGCTGAACATCCTGCACGCCGGGTGGCCGCTCGGCCTCATCCTCGGCGCGGTGATCGGCCTCGGCTTCCAAGAGTTGGAACCGGGCAGCAGCATCAACCGCTGGGAATTCAAGCTCGGCATCTTCCTCGTGCCGGTGCTGATCTACGGCCTGTTGATGTGCAACCGGCGGTTCCCGCGGTCCGAAGCGGACGTGGCCGGGGTGAGCATGTCCAGCATGATGGGCACGATTGGGGCGGTCGGGTTCGCCGTCGCCGCCGGCTTGATCGGGGTACTGCTGTCGAACTTGGTGCCGACGCTGCTGCGGGAGGTGGGCGTCGAGAACCCGCCGGCGTGGAGCGGGTGGGCGGCCGCCGGTGCCATCTGGCTGCTTTACGTGGTGGTGTCCGGGTTCCGCTTCGGCAGCCTGCTCATCGCCTTCCTGTACGTCATGCACGCGCTGGTCGGGTACGTCGAACTCGGCACCGATAGCTGGATCACCAACATCACCGAGCGGGTGCTGAGGGACGAGCGGAGCGCGCTGCTGGCATTCATCTGGACGAACCTGTTGATGTTCATCCTGCGGTTCTTCGCCGGCCCCATCGTCCACCGCATCAACCCCATCGGGCTACTGTTCGTCAGCGCCCTGTTGGGCACCGCCGGCCTCGCCATGCTCGGCCTGCCGTTCACCGACTCGGTGTGGCCGTGGGTGGCGGCGGTGACGGTGTACGGCATCGGCAAGACGTTCTACTGGCCGACCATGTTGGGCGTCATCTCCGAGCGGTTCCCGAAGGGCGGGGCGCTCGCGCTGGGCATCAGCGGCGGCATCGGCATGCTGTCGGCCGGTCTACTCGGCACCCCCGGCATCGGCTACAAGCAGGACTACGCGGCCGTGGACAAACTTCAGGAGACGGACGCCGGGAAGGAAATCCACGACCGGTACCTGAGCCGCAAGACCGAAGGCGAGGACGCCAACAAGCCGGACCTGAAGGGGTTCCCGGTCGTGTCCAAGGTGCAGCCGGAATGGGCCCCGATGATCGCCGGCCTGGACAACGGCAAACTGAAGGTGTTCGACGACTACAAGGCGAACCTGGCCAAGGCGGAAGCGGCCGAGAAGACCCCGCCGGCCGACGGCAAACCCGCCCCGAAGGTTCTGGACCAGAGCATCGACGAGTACATCAAGGAAGTGGACGCGGCGAAGGAAGCCGGCAAACCGGCCCCGAACTACCTGCTCACGTCGCTCCAGTCCGACCTCGTGACCCTCGCCCGCGAGAAGGCGGCCGGCAACTCGGTGAATGACGACCTGGAGGAGTCCTTGAAGACTCTCCAGAAGTGGTGGGAGGAGGACGGGAAACCGCACTTCACGGCCGACCGCGAAACCCTCGAAGCGGCCCGCACTTACGGGGCGAAGCGCGGACTTCTGTACACCGCTGCCGTCCCCGCCGCGCTCGCCGTCGGGTTCTTGCTGCTGTTGCTCTACTTCGCCGCGATCGGCGGGTACAAGCAACTGCACCTGGATAAGGCCGGCGGCGTACACGCGGCCCCGTCCGTGTAACGCCCTCTGTTGACTGAACCCGCGACGCCCCGGCGTGACCCGCCGGGGTGTCGTCGTATAATGCCCCCCATGACCGCTTCGCCCCGCACACTCGTCGTCCTCGGCTCCGGTGGGTCCGTTGGCGTCCCCGTCATCGGCTGCGACTGCCGCGTCTGCACCTCGACGGACCCGAAGGACGCCCGCACCCGGCCGTCGGTGTTGCTGCAACTGCCGGCCGGCAACCTCCTCATCGACACGTCGCCGGAACTCCGCCTGCAACTGGTCCGAGAGAAGATCGGCCTCGTCCACGCCGTCGTCTACACGCACTACCACGTCGATCACCTGTTCGGCCTGGACGACGTGCGGGTGTTCCCGAGGAAGCTCGGCCACCCGCTGCCCATCTACTGCAACGACGAAGTCGAAGAAGTGATACGGCAGGTGTTCAGCTACGCCTTCCACCCGTTAGCCGATTTGCACTCGCCGTTCGTCCTGCCGCAGTTGCAGTTCAATCGCATCGACGAGACGCCGTTCGAGTTGCTCGGGCTGACGCTGACGCCGATCCCGCTCATTCACGGCCGCTTCCACGTCTACGGCTACCGCTTCGGCGATCTGGCTTACGTCACCGACGTGAGCGAAATCCCGGCGCGGAGTTGGCCTCTGCTTCAAGGGCTGGACACGCTAATCCTGGACGCGGTGCGGCCCGGCGCGTCGCTGCCGTCGCACTTCGGGTTGGATGCGGCGCTGGAAGTGGTGGAAAAGCTGAAGCCGAAGCGGACGTACCTGACGCACTTGTCGCACGCGATGGACCCAACAGTCATCAAGTTGCCGCCCGGCGTGGAACTGGCGTGGGACGGGCTGCGCGTGGAATTCTAGTAGGTCCGACTCGCCGAGCCGGACGTGTCCGCCCCGGCGAGCCAGAGAGTCCGCCCCGGCGGGGCGGATCCGCCCCGGCGAGCCAGAGAGTCCGCCCCGGCGGGGCGGACCTACTTCCTCCCCTTCCCCGCGTAAGTGTTCGTCTCGGTTAGCACTTGATCCATGTAGACATCGTGGGACGCGACGGGGATGTCCGGGAACATCTGGCACTCGAAGGCGAGGGCGACCAGCGGGGCGTCCGCGCGGGCGTTGCCGAGCAGCCGGTCGTAGTACCCCTTCCCCTGCCCCATCCGCGACCCGTCCGGGGCGAACGCGGTGCCGGGCACCATCACCAGATCGAGTTCCTCCGGCCGCACCCGCTTGGCCGACAACTTCCGGAGTTCGTCCTTCGGCTCCAGGATCTTGTACGCCCCTTCCACCAGTTCGCTCATGTCTTCCAGGAGGAAGAGTTCGAGTTCGTTCGTCTCGACGATGCAGTACGGCACCACCACCCGTTTGCCGTGGGTCAGGGCTTCGGGCAGCGTGTGGCGGGTGCGGACTTCGCTGCCGGCGTCCACGTACCACATCACCGTTTTCGCGGCGGCGTAGGCGGGCAGCGCCACGAACTTCGCGCAGATGTCGCGGCTGATGGCGTCCTTGTCCTTCTGGGCGACGCGGTTCTTGCGGGCCTGCTCGCGGATGGCGGCCTTGCGGGCTTGCGGGTCGTCGGGGGTCATCACGTCTCCAAGTTCGCACGTCGGGTTATCAACGGTCATTACCGCTTCTCCAGCTTCGCCCGCAGGTGGGCGATTTGCCGCAGGCGGACCTCATCGGCGGCGTCGGCCTCGAACTTCAGGTTCTGCCCGCTGACGGACTCCAGGAGTCGGTGCGCGAGGTGCCGCACTTCCATCTCCCGCATCTCGAGTGCCTCCAACAGCACCGGAATGCCTGCCGGCCCACGGGCCGAGAGTTCCCGCAACGCCGCCGGCCTCGTTGTTTCGTCCTTCAACTGGTTTACCAGCCGCCGCATCTTCTCCTGTTCGAGAAGCTGCTGCGTCGTGCCCCCGAACGCGGCACGGGGCGGCGGTGGTGGTGTGGACGCGACGGGCGACGGTTCCGGGGCGAGGGCGACAATGGGTTCGTCGGCCGACACGTCCGGTTCCAGGTCCATCCTCATCGGCGCGGGTTGCAGTGTCGGCCGGGCGACCGGGGACGGCATCGCGCCGCGACCGCCGGGGATGCTGCCGCCGAACCCGTCCTCGACGAACGTGTTGCCGAGGTACTCGCGGATGGCGATGGGGTCGCGGACCAGTTCCGCCGGGGTGCCGTGCGTCACCACCTTGCCGGCCTGAATCAGGTAGCTGCGGTCGGTGATCTTCAGCACCTCGCGGACGTTGTGGTCCGTCAGCAAGATGCCGATCCCCTGCTCCGCCAGTTCCCGGATGTTCTGCCGGATGTCCTCGGTCGTCTTCGGGTCCACCGCCGCAAACGGTTCGTCGAGCAGGATCAGCAGCGGCTCGCACACCAGGCAGCGGGCGATTTCGAGGCGGCGCTTCTCGCCCCCCGAACACCGCCCGGCCGGGTTGTGCCGGACGTGCGTCAGGTTGAACCGGGCTAGCGCCTCTTCGGTGCGCTCCCACCGTTCGGCACGGGAGAGCTTGCGGCCGAGCGTCCGGCTCCGGGGTAACGCTTCCAGAATCGCGATCAGATTCTGTTCGACGGTCAGCTTCTTGAAAATGCTCTGCTCTTGGGACAGGTAGCCCATGCCCAGCCGCGCGCGGCGGAACATCGGCAGCGTGGTCACGTCCTCGCCGTTGAACAGCACCCGCCCGCCGTTCGGCGTCACCTGCCCGGTGGTCATGCGGAAGCTGGTCGTCTTGCCGGCCCCGTTCGAGCCGAGCAACCCGACCACCTCGCCGGCGTTCACCCGATACGAGACGCCGTCCACGACCTTCCGCGGGCCGTACCACTTCTCCAGTCCCTCGGCGCTCAATAATGGCATCAGAGTAAACCCAGAGTTAACCACAGAGACACAGAGAAGCACAAGACAGAGTTCGGATTGGAGAGGGCAGAGAAAGGGTACTCTCTCTCTTGTCGTCTCGGTGTCCCTTTGTCTCTGGGGTGAGTCTTCTTCCTATCCTACGCCGCTTGAATCGCCGGGTCGATCACCCGCCACGTCTGCATGTCCAGGTAATGCTTCGTGGACTTCTCCCGGCTGGGGAAGAAGCGGAAGTCGGTGCTGACGCGGGTGCGGTCGGACGTGTTCGCCACGGACCCGTGGACCACCCACCGGTTCAGCACCAAACAGTCGCCGGGGTTCATGACGCAGTGGACGCCCGGATGGTCGCCCGTCGCCACCCCCTCGAACCAGAACTTCCGCCCCTTGTCGGTCAGCAACTCCAACGGCTTGTTCGTGCGCTCGTACACCATCACCCCGCCGCACTTCTCGTCGATGGGGACGAACGGCACCCACACCGTCACGAAGTCCGTCATGTGCGGGTTGTAGCTGACATCCTGGTGCGCCGGCACCCCCGCGTGCTTGTTGCCCGGCAGCACGAACCGCGACGTCGGCGGCATGTGCAGGAATAGCGTGTCGTCGTCGAGGACGGCTTCCAGCACCCGCCGCAGGCCGGCCGCCTTCGGCACGCCCCACATGTTCGGCGACAGCCGGGTGTTCAGCGGGAAGTGGCCGGACATCATGTTCCGCAGGGACTGGTCGAGTTGCTCGAACCGCTCCTCGGTCGCCACGTCGATGGCCGCGCACAGCCCCGGCAAATCGGCGGTGCCGAACGTGCGGTGCAGTTCCGCCAGCATCACGTTCATCTCGCCGACGAGGTGATCCCGGACGGCGTTCACCTCGGCCGGCTCGAACACCCCGCGAAACACCTGATACCCGTGTTCGCGGAAGCAGGACAGGTCCATGACAATGCCTCGATGGTAGTCCGCACCCTCCGGGTGCGGGTCGAACAACCAAGCCCGCACCGGGTGGGTGCGGACTACCGTCCGCATCACTCCTTCACCACATACCCGGCCGGCGCGTTCGTCCACGGGAAGGTCTTCACCCGCACGCCGGGCAACCCGGCCAGCAACTCGTCCACCGCTTGCGTCTCACCCGGCCACTGCTTGATGGCGTACTCGTCGAAGATGATGACCCCGCCGCGGCTGAGTCTGGGCCAGAACGCCTCGACGGCCGCCTTCGTCGGCTTGTACAGGTCCACGTCCATGTGGATCAGGCTGAACCGCACGCCGGGGTTGTCCGCGACGAACGCCGCCGGAGTCTCGGTGATCTCGCCCGGCACCAGCTTGATGCGGTCCTTCCACGGGACGAACCGGTCCTGGTCGAAGATGTCGATGGCCGCCTTCAGCTCCTCGAAGTACTGCTCCGGAGAGAACCCGCCGACCTGCTTCTGAACCGTCGATTCGACCTTCCCGTCTTCCGGGGCCAGTTCGGTGAACCCCTTCCAGTTGTCGAACCCGTACACCACCTTGGTGCGGTCGCCCAGGCAGTAACATTCGAGCAGGTTCGCCCACGTCAGCAGCCCCAGCCCGCGGAACACCCCGACCTCGGCGATGTCGCCGGGCACGTCGAGCGTCTTCTGGAACAACTCGCTGTGGGCCAGAAACCGCTTCAGCCACTGCCGGCGGACCAGCACCGGGAACATCTGCACGGCGGTGAGCGGGTCAATCTTGTATTTCGCGCAGTGGTCGGCCAACTGGCCTTCGATGGCGGCGTCGAGGCCCTGCTTGTGCATCCCGTCGAAAGCCCGCATCATCTTCGCCTCCTGATCGTGGCCCGGTCCAGTTCGCCCGCCCTATCCAGAATGTCATGGTATTTGTCAACGCCACTCTCGCCCGCAGGATGAGCGTCACTCTGGCCATTGCGTTCCGCGATGGCCCTGCCGGGTTTGCGGGGTGACGGGTTTTGTCGTTGCAACGCGGCCGGCGGTGGGTAGGATCGGCATCGTACCCACTGGAGCCGCCGCCATGTCCCTCGATCCCACCCGCCGCGACTTCCTGCGAACGACCGCCGCCGTCGGACTGGCTGGGGCCGCCGGCGGCGGTTACGCTGCCGCCCGACCAACTCGGCTCGCGCCGACCGCCGATTCCGTCATCTTCCTGATGATGACCGGCGGGCCGAGCCAGCTCGACACATTCGACCCGAAGCCGGACGCGCCGAGTGGCATCCGAAGTCCGTTCGCCCCGATCCGCACCCGCGTGCCCGGCGTGATGCTGACCGAGTTGTTCCCGAAGATGGCCGGTATCGCCGACAAGTTCGCGCTCATCCGTAGCGTGTATCATGACGCCCCGCCCGTCCATGAGGCCGGCTTCCAACTACTGAACACCGGTCGCCTGTTCCGCGACGGTCCGGACTGGCCGAGCGTCGGGTGCGTTCACTGCTTAATGCACGGCGCGATGACGCCGCACGCCCGCTTCCGACACTACGTCGCGCCGTGGGCGAAGGTGGATACTGGCATCTCAGTTGGCAAGGGGTTCGGCCCCGGCTTTCTCGCCGAAAAAGTCGAGTTCCAGGGAGACGGGATCGGTCGCAACGTAACTGAGGAACTGCTCCCCTGGTTCCGCGAACGTGGATGGACTGACGACCGTTACCCGATGACCGCGTTCGGTCAGAACTGCCTCGGCGCGTTCCGGAGCGTGGAACGGGAGCCTGGTCGGTTCGTGCAGGTGGTTCAATTCGAGACGGTCTTCGACAAGCCGTCGTGGGACTGCCACGCGGACGGCGGCTCCTTGGCGTGCGACCTCGGCGATTACAAGAACACCGTCGCGCCGAGCTTCGACGCGGCGTTCACCCGGCTCATTCTCGACCTCGAAGAGCGCGGCTTGCTGGAACGCACGCTCGTGGTCGCCACCGGCGAGTTCGGCCGCACGCCGAAGTTCAACAGCAACGGCGGCCGCGATCACTGGGCCGGCTGCTGGACGACCATACTCGCCGGCGGCGGGGTGAAAGGCGGACGGGTGATCGGCGCGTCGGATGCCATCGCCAGCGAACCGGCCGATCGACCGGTTCACGCTCGCGACATCCCCGCCACCATCTTCCGCGCCCTCGGTGTGGGTGCGGAGGCAACGATTCCCGGACCCGCTGGGCAACCGGTGAAGGTGTACGAAGGCCGCCCGGTGCACGAACTGTTCGCCTGATACACTACCGGCATGACGCCGAACCTACCGATCCTCACCCGCGCCCTCTGGGGCCGGGGTACGCCTTGCCCTTACGACGACGTGATCGATGTCCGGTCACCGGGTGAGTACGCCGAGGACCACATCCCCGGCGCGATCAACCTGCCCGTCCTCGACGACGCCCAACGGGCCGAAGTCGGCACCATCTACAAGCAGGTCACGGCATTCGCGGCGAAGCGATTGGGGGCCGGGTACATCTCCGCGAACATCGCCCGCTTCCTCGCCACGCACCTCGCGGACAAACCCAAAGCGTACCGGCCGTTGGTCTACTGCTGGCGCGGCGGCATGCGGTCGGGCAGTTTCTGCCACGTCCTCGCCCAGATCGGCTGGCGCGTGACGGTGCTGGAAGGCGGCTACAAAACCTACCGCGAGCGGGTGCGGGCGGAGTTGGACGCCGCGCCGCCGCGCTTCACCTTCGCCATCCTCGCCGGGGCCACCGGCAGCGCGAAAACGAGGGTACTGCACCACCTCGCCGAGCGCGGCGAACAGGTGCTCGACCTGGAAGGGCTGGCGAACCATCGCGGCTCGTTGCTGGGCAACGTCGGCCCCCAGCCGACGCAAAAGCACTTCGAATCGCTGCTCATTGCTGCCCTCGACCGACTCGATCCGGCCCGGCGGGTGTGGGTGGAAGGCGAGAGTAGCCGTATCGGGAGCGTTCAAGTCCCGCCCAAGATGTGGGCGCGAATGCGCGAATCGCACGGCGTGGAACTCGACATGCCGACTGCGGGAAGGGTGCAGCATCTGCTCACCGAATACCGCCACTTCGTGGAGAACCCCGACAGCCTGCGGGCACTGCTGGCGATGATGCCGCACCGGGTTGGCAAGAAGCAGACGGCCGAGTGGGAGGCGATGATCGCCGCCGGGTGGTGGGAGGAATTCGTCGCGTCCCTGCTGGCGGTGCATTACGATCCCGGTTACGCCGCCTCGCGGGCGAAGAACTTCCCGCACGCCAACCGCCCCGTCCCGCTCGCCGGCCCGTGCCCCGAAGCCATTAATGCCACCGTGAGCGAGTTGATCGCGCAGTCGTGGGGCGGGGGGCCGCCCCCCGGGCCCACCGGGGGGGTGTGGGGGGCCGGGGGGGGGGGGCCCCGCGCGGGGGGGGGGGGGGGGTGTGTGGGGGGGGGGGGTCGGCCCCCCCGCCCCACGACTGTCCCCCTACCTTCGCTCCTGACACTTCCCGGGAGACCCGCCATGTTTCCCCTCTCCCGCCTTCTTCTCTGTGTCCCT
>JBBRUO010000111.1:0-13030 GCA_038247725.1 Gemmatales bacterium | reverse complement strand
GTCGAGGATCGGGGCCGGCCGCTGCCCGCCGCCGACCACATCGGCGACGGCGTTGCGGTACTGCCGCACCGTCAGCCGGCTGAGTTCGACGCGGGCCGGCCGCAGGCGGTCGCGGGCGACAGGCGAATAAAAGGCGTCGTGCAGGTACGCCGACACCGCTTCCGCCTCGGCCGCCGAGAGCGAACCGGGGTCGTCCTCCGGCATCGTTTCGCCGACGTACCGCGCGAGTTGCTTCACCGACCGGTCGCCGACCAGCGGCGGCTTGTACCGCTTGGTGCCTTCGCCGGTCTTACCGTGGCACCACGCGCACTGGCTGGCGTACAGGGCTTGGCCGTCCGGGTCGGCGGCGGCGGCGACGGACGTGGCGAAAAGCAGGGCGAGTAAGGCGCGCGGGGTCATGGGAAGGGTGCCGTGCGGGTGGGAGCCGTCTCCCATTTACTATACCGGTGGTCGAAACGCCGGACAAACTCAAGAGCTGGAGGCCGGGGCGGTTCAGTGGTTGAAGCGGGGCAAGATGTCGAACCACGAAGGACACCAAGAACACGAAGGAAGAGCGTGTGTTTTGCTCGGTTCTTTCCCTTCGTGCTCTTGGTGCCCTTCGTGGTTCAATCTGCCGCTCCCCAATCCTTGAACAGCCCTGCCGGGGGCTAGTCGGACACGAAGATCGAAAAAAACGCGGCAATACTCTGGTGCCGGGTCGCCGGCTGGATTAACTTACCGCAGTTGAACCGTCCGTACCTGACTTTCACCATCGAGGGCGAGACATGCGGCGCGCACTGTTGGTCGGGGCGTTCTCCCTGGCGTTCGTGGCCACGACCGGGCTGAGCGGGCAGGAGCCGAAGCCCCAGGATCCCAAGACGAAAGACGTCAAACCGGACATGCGGTTCAAGGGCCAACTGCCGTCGTACTGGGGGATGATCGGGCTGACGGACGACCAGCGGGAGAAAGTGTACGCCCTTCAGGCCAAGTACAACCAGGACATCGACAAACTGGAGAAGCAGATCAAGGACATGAAGGAGAAGATGAGCAAGGAGCGGTTCGAAGTGCTCAGCGCCGAACAGAAGACGGCGCTGGAGGACATCATCCGCAAGAAGGCCGGCGGCGGGAAGTGAGCCGCCGGCCCGCGTCACGAGTCCGACCCCCCGTCGGGCGGCGCGGCGGGAGTCGTCGCCCCCCGCGGGGCGGCGGCCGGTGCCCCGGTCGTGAGGACGCCGGGGCCGAACGCCCGGTCGGTGTTCAGCAGGTGGGCTTCCCCTCGCGCGTCGAGGATGACCGCCCGCGACCCGTCCACGGAAAGCGGGAAAGCGTGGAACCCGTCCCGGATGCCCAGGTCGCCGAGCGACAGCTTCGAGCCGACTTGGGCTTGCGTCTTCAGGTCCAGCACCCAGGCGTACCCCGGCTCGGTCGGCTCCTTGCCAAGCCCGTCTTGGTGCGCCAGCCCGGAGTGCCACCGCGTGTACGCCACCAGCAGCCGCTCGCCGGACGGGGCGAAGGCGACATCCCCGATGTGATACCCGTCCGGCTTCAGTGTCAGCCGCACCAGGTTCGTTTTCAGATCGACCACCGCGAGCGCCCGCTCGTTGAACAACACCGCCTGCGTGCCGTCGGTGCTGACGCGGAACTCCTTCACGATTTCGTGCTCGCCTGGCCCGAGTGCCGGCAGCGTCACCGCCCGGTCGGTGTCCGGCGACCACACCAGGAACCGCCGGTCGCGGAACGCGCGCGTCGGGCGGTCGAACAGGAACCGGCCGTCGGCGAGCGGGTCGATGCGGCCGATGTCGCGGAACTCGTCGCCTTTGGCCTGGCTCCCCAGCGTCGCCACCCGCTCCGCCGTCGTCCCGTTGCGGCCGATGCGATACAACACGAACTGCCCTTTCTCCGTCCCCAGCACCACGCACCACCGGTTGCCGGCGTCGAACCCGACCGCCGACGCGAACTGCGCCATCCCGCCGGCCGGCGGCCGGATTTTCGTCAGGAGTCCGCTCTTCGTATTGATGATGGTCACCGCGTCCGGGGCCGACTGCACGGCCCAATCGCCGTCGGGGGACAGGGCCGTCGGGGGGAAGTCCGCAGTCGCGGTCACGCCGTCCGCCTCGGCGTTCCCGGTTCGCGCGTCGCGCACGCGGATGGCGGTGGGCGAGACCGTCACCAACTGCTCGCCGTTCAGCCGCACGTCGCGGTATTTCAGGTCGAACTTGCCGACCTCAGCACTCGGGATGGTCCAGGTGGCGATTTCGGCGGCGGCCGAGGCCGAACTCCGGGCGAGGGCGGCGGTGCCGTCGTACCCGCGCTCGGTGCGAGCGATCTCGCCGAACCCGCCGGCCGCCACCGACCCCGGCTTGGGCGGGGGGAGAATCGGCCCCGTGACCGCACCCGTCGGCGGGGCGTCGGCCGGCGGAATCGGGATGGGAGTTGATGGTTCGCCATCCGACTTGAACCCGACCAGGGCGAAACACCCGATCAGCACGGCGGCAAAAACCACGCCAGCGACGGTGACGTGCGACGACTTCATGGCGAATCCTCGGAATGACGGCCGCGAAGCCTAGCACGCGAAACGCCCCCTCCGCAGGGATGCCGACCGACACCTCGGGGCGGCCGTGGCCATCTTCAGTCAAATCGCATCAGTCCGCGCGGTCCTGGCGCGTAAAATGCGGCTGCGCCGGTCGTGTCAAATGCACTGGCGCGGGGCAACGGAACCGCGCCCCAGCCGGGCGGTCGGCCCGCAGCCGAACTACGCCGGCTCCCGATTCAGCGCTGTTGACCCCTTCGCCCACTGGGTTCCCGTCATGGCCGACGCCGTCACCCCCGCCGTCCCCCCGCGGAAGCGCGGCTTCTTCCGCAAGATGCTCCGCTTCGCCCTGGTGTTGCTGGTGCTGCTGCTGCCGCTGGCGTGGTTCGCTCCCGCCATCGTCGCGAATACCGGGCTGCTGAACACCGTGCTGGCGAAGGTCGGGGCGGACCTGAACGGCACCGTCACCGCCGACGGCGCGACTCTGAGTTGGTTCGGCCCGGTGGACCTGCGCCGGGTGACAATCGCCGACGCCGACGGGAACGCCGTTCTCGTGGCGGAGTCGGTGTCGTCGTCGCGCACCCTCTTGCAACTGATCTCGGATCGCGGCGACCTGGGCACGTTCACCGTCGCGAACCCGACGGTCGAAGTGACGGTCGCCAACGGCAGCACGAATATCGAGACGCTGATTCAGAAGTATCTCGCCGACACGACCCCGGCGAAACCCGACCGCACGCCGGTGGGGGTGGAATTGACCGGCGGCACGGTCGTCCTCCGCGAGCCGGCGGCGAACACCTCCCACACCCTGACCGGGGTGGAACTGGCCGTCGCCGTGCCGAAGTCTCGCGCCGAGGCGATCACCCTGACCGTGGCCGCTGGCGCGAGCGACGGCAATCTGGGCGTCCGCGCCGAGTTCCGGAACGGCGGCACCGTGAACCTGACGGCCGCCCGCTTCCCGGTGGGAACCCTCGCGCCGCTGCTGCACCGCTTCGACCCGACCACCACCGCCGAGGGGCAGTTGACGGCCGATGTCGCGCTGAGCTGGCAGACCGTGGACGGTCAGTCGCCGACGGTCGGGGTGGACGGCACCGCGTCGGCTCTTGGGGTGCGGCTCGCCGGCGCGTGGCTGGGGGCGGACACGCTGGCGCTCGACTCGATCTCCGCGCCGTGCACGCTGCGCTACGCCGGTGGCGTCCTCGCGGTGGAGAAGTCGAAGCTGGAGTGTGACGTGGGCACGGTCGAATTCGCCGGCACCCTGGACACGAACGCCGACCCGGAAGCGCTGGCGAACCAGGCCGGATTGAGCCTGAAGGCGTCCGTCGATCTGGCCACGCTGGCCGCCCGGATGCCAAAGCTGTTGCACATCAAGGCCGGCACCGAGATCCGCTCCGGCACGGTGTCGGTAGAGGTCGCCAGCGCCGCCGGCAAGGACGGGCCGAGTTGGACGGGGACCGTCGCCACCTCGAAGCTGACCGCCGTCACCGACGGGAAGCCGGTCGTCTGGGAGTCGCCGTTGGCGGTGACGTTCGCCGGGCGGCTGCGGGCCGACAACATGCCGCACTTCGACTCCCTCGAGATCCGCTCGGACTTCCTCAACGCGAACGCCCGCGGCGAACTGGAGGCGTTCGACGTGGCGGTGCGGGCGGACCTGGGCACGCTGGCGGCGAAGCTCGGCGAGTTCGCCGACCTCGGCGGGTGGAAGCTGGGCGGGGACGCGACCGTCCGCGCGACCGCCGCCAAGCAGCCCGGCGGCGGGTTCACGGTGAAAGGGTCCACCACCTGCAACGATCTGGTGCTCGCCGATGGGGGCGCGCTGAATCTGAACGAGCCGACCGTGAACGTCACCTACTCGGCGGCGGCCGAGCGGACGACCGACGGCCGCATCCGCCTCGATTCCGCCGACGTGGGCGTCACGGCCGGGGCCGACAAGCTGGCGGTGAACCTGCTCCAGCCCATCCCGGACGCCCGCGCGTGGACCTCCGGGGAGGCGTCGGTGACGCTCGTCGGCGACCTCGGGCGGTGGCAGTCGCGCATCGGCCGGCTCATCCACTTCCCCGCCCGCTGGACCCTCGGCGGGAGCGGCACCGTCACCGGCACCGCCCGCTTCGACCCCACCGCGTACTCCGTCTCCCCGCTCGCGCTGAACCTGACGGACGCGGTCTTCCGCATTCCCGGCGCGCTGGACCTGAACGAGCGGCGACTGTTCGGCAAGACCCAACTGCGGTACGACCGGGCGTCCGGGGTGGTCGCCTTCACGTCGTCCGAGTTGACCAGCAACACCCTCGGCGCGACGGCCCCGACGATCGAAGTGCTGCCGCTCCCCGGCGGCGAGTACGGCGTCACCGGCCGCGTCGCCATCCAGACGAACCTCGACCGCCTCCAAGACACGCTATTGCTGCAGTCGAAAGACGGGTCCGACGCGGTCCGCGGCCTCGCCGTCGGCCCCGTGACCTTCGACGTCGGGAGCGCCGTTCGGGTCGGGTTCACCGCCGATCTGACGGTGACGAACTTCTCCGTCGGCCCGCCCGCCAAGCCACGGTGGACCGAGCCGACACTGACGGTGAAAGCCGACGGGCTGTTCGACCTGGCCGCCGACGCGGTGACGTTCCGGTCCGCGCAGGTCGGGCGGGACGGGCTGGCCGTGGACGCGAAAGGGGGAATCGGCAAGCTGTCCTCGACGGTCGCGCTGAACCTCGACGGCACCCTCACCTACGACCTGGCGAAGGTCGAACCGACGCTGAAGGAGTACCTCGGCAAGACGGCGAGCGTGACGGGGAAGGGGACGAAGCCGTTCCAGTTGACCGGCGAGCTGGCGGGCGGGAAGGACGGCGGCCTGGAACACCTCGGCGGTAACGTCACCGTCGCGTGGCGGCAGGCGCAGGCCTACGGGTTCGACATGGGCGCGGCCGAATTGGGGGCGACCCTGAAGGACGGCATCGTCTACATGACCCCCGTCGAGGCCACCTTCGGCGGCGGCCAGGTGCGGGTGACGCCGGGCGTTTCCCTTCGTGGTACTGCGAAGGACCGGTTCTTGAATTTCGCCAAGGGCAAGATCATCGACACGGCCAAGCTCACCCCGGCCGCGTGCGCCGACGCCATCGGGTACGCGCTGCCGGCCATCGCCAACGCCGCCCAGGCCGACGGCACCTTCTCGTTCGACCTGGACGACTCCCGCATCCCGTTCGCCGCGCCGTCGGCCGGCACCGTCGTCGGCCGGTTGACCGTCCATCAGGCGAACGTGTCGCCGGGGCCGATCGTCACGCAGGTGTTGCAAGCCGTCGGCGTCAAGAACACGACCGTGACCCTGACCAACGACAACGTGGTGCCGATCGAGTTCAAGAACGGGCGGGTGCATCACCGCGACTTCACCATGACCGTGGACGGCGTGACCCTGAAGACGGCCGGGTCGGTCGGGGTGGACGGCACGGTGAAAATGGACGTCGAGGTACCGCTGAGCGGGAAGCTGGCCGGGCTGATCCTGCCGAACAACCCGCGACTGCGAGATGCACTGGGCAAACAGTCGATTCACATCCCGGTCACCGGCACCCTGACCCGGCCGGCACTGGATCCAAACGCCTTCCGCGGGCAGTTGGCGAATCTGATCCGCAGTGCGAGTAAGGATGCCGCCACCGGGGCGGTGGAAGACATCATCAAGAAGGGGCTGAACGACCTGTTCAAGAAGAAGTGACGACCCACGAGGACGTGGGGAAGTCTCCCGTAGTAGACGGCATCGTTTTCGTACCGGAGGTGCGGGAGCCGTTAGCCAGGGGTGAAGCGAGCGCGGCGAGCGGAACCCCTGGTTGTGGAGTCAAAATCGCCGAGCCGCGGAGCGGCGGCAGTCTGTCGTCCCTTCGGGACTCGTCGTTTTCCCCCGCCGGATTCCAGGGGTTCCGTCGCGACGCTCCGTCACCCCTGGCTCACGGCTCCCGCACCTCCGGTGCGAATGCCAGGCTAACCCGTGAGCCACACGCCGCCTCGAAAGCCGTGCGCGTCATGAGTACCCAGCCCGGTTCGGCTACAATGGCGGCATGAACACCTCCGAGAAGTACCTCCGCCCGGAAGTCATTCGCCAGGTGGCGCGGCTGGACCTGCGGGCCAAGTTCATCGTCGAGGGGTTCCTCACCGGGTTGCACGGCAGCCCGTTCCAGGGGTTCTCCGTCGAGTTCAGCGAGCACCGCAAGTATGTCGCGGGCGACGACCTGAAGGACCTCGACTGGCAGGTGTACGCGAAGACCGGCAAGTATTACGTGCGGAAGTACCGGGCCGAGACGAACATGACCGGGTGGCTGGTCATGGACCTGTCCGCGAGCATGGGGTACACGTACCGGCAGGAGCTGACCAAGTTCGAGTACGGCATCTGCCTCGCCGCCGCGCTGTCGTACCTGATGATCCACCAGCAAGACCCGGTCGGGCTGGTGGCGTTCGACGAGAAGGTCCGCAGCGTGCTGCAACCGAAGAGCAAGCGGAGCCAGCTCGGCACCATGCTGAGCGTGCTGGCCGGGCTGAAGCCGACCGGCCCGACGGACGTGGCCGCGGCGCTGACGCAGGTGGCGAGCCTGGCGCGGGGGAAGGCGCTGGTGATGCTGTTCAGCGACCTGCTCGCCGACCCGGAGCCGATCATCCAGAGCCTGTATCGCCTCCGCCACGCCGGGCACGAAGTCATCCTGTTCCACATTTTGGACGAGGCCGAAGTCCACTTCCCCTTCCACGGGCGGAACGAGTTCGAGGACCCCGAATCCGGCGAGAAGGTGCAGGCCGACGCCGACGGGATGCGGGCCGACTACCTCGCCGGCGTGGAGGAGTTCCGCGAACGCTACCGCCGCGAGTGCGGCCTCGCCGGGGCGGACTACGTGCCGATGGACACCAGCATCGGATTCGAGAAGGCGCTGATGGACTACCTGATCCTGCGGCAGCGCCGCTTTTCGTAAAGCCGTTGGGCGAATGGTCTCCTGCCACCGCCGGTGGAACCGGCGAATATACGGGTGTACAGGACTGCTCAGAGATTGAAGACAGGATGGAACCACAAAGGGCACGAAGGGAAGACACGTGAGGGATTTCCTGCTTCTCCTTCGTGCCCTTTGTGTCCTTTGTGGTGAAAAACCTCTTCCCATCTTCTTTCTCTGAGCAGCCCTGTACGGGTGTGGCGGCGCATTGACTCTCGTCGCCGCCTCGACTAACATAACCGCTGCGAACGTCGCACCCCCCCACCCGGCCGTAGGCCGACCCAAGACGACTCGCCTCCGCAACCGCCGCCCCCGGCGGCATTCGCATAACCAGCCCCACACGCACCAAGCCCACAACCGGAACTTTTCCCCCAGTTATCGGCGTCGAACGACTTCCGTTGCGTTTGCGAACCGAACGGGCGCGGCAAGACTGCCTGTCCGAGCCGGCCCACGACCCCCAGCTTCCCCAACCCGTACCGATTCCCTCGGAGCCTGCCCGTGAACCACTTCCTGTCGCGCTCGTGCCTCGGCTCGCCGCTCGACCGCCGGATGTTCCTGCACGTCGGGTTCGCCGCCGGCCTCGGCCTGACGTTGGACCAGTTCCTCCGGCTGCAATCGGCGCAGGCCGCGGACGCCCCCCCCGCCGCCGCCAAAAAGGGGCCGAAGGCGGAGGCGCTCATCCACATCTTCCTGCCGGGCGGCATGGCCCACCAGGAGAGCTGGGACCCGAAGCCGAACGCGCCCATTGAGTATCGGGGGGAGATGAAGCAAGTTCAGACGAAGCTGGACGGGGTGCTGTTCAACGAGCTGCTGGTGAAGACGGCCGGCATCGCCGACAAGATCACCGTCGCCCGCGCGATGACGCACGGCGAGGCCGCTCACGAGCGGGGCACGCACAACATGTTCACCGGCTACCGCCCCAGCCCGGCCCTCACCTTCCCCAGCATGGGTAGCGTGGTCAGCCACGAGTTGGGTGTGCGGAACGACCTGCCGCCGTACGTAGCCGTCCCGAACATGCCGACCAACTACGCCGGCAGCGGCTACCTGAGCAGCGCCTACGCCCCGTTCAGCCTGGGCAGCGACCCGGCCAACGGCGGGTTCAAGGTGCAGGACCTGTCCCTGCCGGGCGGCGTCACCCTGGAGCGGTTCTCCGCCCGCCGCGAGCTGATGGACACCGTGAACGACCACTTCCGGAGCAAGGAGAAGTCGGACAACCTGGACGCGATGGACACCTTCTATCAGCGGGCCTACGGGCTGATTTCGAGCGAGAAGGCTCGCGACGCCTTCGACATCACGAAGGAAGACGCCAAACTGCGGGACACCTACGGTCGCAACGCCGCCGGTCAGCGGTTCCTGATGGCCCGCCGGCTGGTCGAGGCCGGCGTCCGGTTCGTCACCCTCACCTACGGCGGGTGGGACATGCACAACGGCATCGCCAACGGCATGAAGAGTCAACTGCCGGCGTTCGACCAGGCCTACGCCGCGCTCATCACCGACCTCGCCCAGCGGGGCATGCTGGACAAGACGCTGGTGATGGTGAGCAGCGAGTTCGGCCGCACCCCGAAGATCAACGGCACCGCCGGCCGCGACCACTGGCCGAAGGTGTTCAGCGTGGCCCTGGCCGGCGGCGGCATCAAGCAGGGCAGCATCTACGGCAAGTCGGACGCCACCGCCAGCGAACCGGACGAGGACGGCCTGACCGTCGAGGACATGGCGCACACCGTGTACTCGTGCCTGGGCATCGACGCCGCGAAGAAGCTGATGTCGCCGGGCGACCGGCCCATCGACATCGTCCGCGAAGGGCACATCCGCAAGGAACTGCTGGCGTAACGGACGAAGGCGGGATTTCACCGCAGAGGGCACGAGAGGGCGCGGAGAAAGTCCGTTTCCAACCAACGAGGATTGACCACGATGCTTCGGTTCCTGCTTTCTCTCTGCGCCCTCTGCGCCCTCCGCGGTGAGTCCTTTTCCGCAACCCCGTCGCTCGGCGGGATCGCCCCGCACGGGGCGCAGCGGGGCACCGAGGCCGTCGTCACCTTCAGCGGCGCGCGGCTGGCCGACGCGCAAGAGGTGCTGGTCTACTACCCCGGCGTGGCCGTTAAGAAACTGGAAGTCGTCACCGACGCGTCGGTGAAAGTCACCCTCGCCATCGCCCCGGACTGCCGGCTCGGCGAACACCTGTTCCGCGTCCGCACCGCGACCGGCATCTCCGACGCACGCACGTTCTGGGTCGGCGCGCTGCCGGTCGTGGACGAGAAGGAGCCGAACTCCGAGTTCGCCACCCCGCAGGCGATCCCGCTGAACACCACCGTTCACGGCACCATCGGCGGCGAGGACGCGGACTACTTCGTCGTCGAGTGCAAGAAAGGTCAACGGCTGTCCGCCGAGATCGAGGGGATGCGGCTGGGCGTCGGCTTCTGGGACCCGTTCGTCGCCATCCTGAATGACAAGCGGTTCGAGTTGGCCACCTCCGACGACTCCACCCTGATCGCGCAAGACAGCCGCTGTTCGATCATCTGCCCGGCCGACGGCCCCTACACGGTGATGGTCCGCGAGGCGGCCTTCGGCGGCGGCCCGGCGTACCGCCTGCACGTCGGCACCTTCCCGCTGCCCACCGCCGTCATCCCGGCCGGCGGCAAGCCCGGCGAGGAAATCGAGTTCCGCTTCCTCGGCGACCCGGCCGGCGAGATCAAACAGAAGATCAAGCTGCCGGCCGCCGCCGACCCGAACTTCCGCCTGCACTGCCAGACGCCCGACGGCGTCGCCCCGACCGGGTTCGGGTGCCGCGTCGCCGACCTGCCCAACGTGATCGAATCCGGGGCGAACGTCGATCACGCGACGGCCACCGTCGGCCCCGCACCGTGCGCCTTCCACGGCGTCGTCGGCAAGCCGGGCGAGCAGAAGTTCTTCAAGTTCGCCGCCGCCAAGGGACAGGTGTTCGACCTCCGCTGTTACGCCCGAGAACTCGGTTCGCCGCTGGACGCGGTCATGCACGTCAGCCACGTCACCGGCCAGTACATCGCCGGCAACGACGACACGCGCGGCCCGGACAGCTATGTCCGCTTCACCGCGCCGGAGGACAAGGAGTACTGCGTCTACGTCCACGACCACCTGAAGAAAGGCGGGGCGGATTACTTCTTCCGCGTCGAAGTGACCCCCGTGACGGCGACCACCGCCACCGGCATCCCGAAGGTGGACGGGAACAACGTCAGCAACCAGGACCGGCAGAGCGTGACGGTGCCGAAGGGCGGGCGGTACGCGACGCTGGTGAACGTGCAGCGGGCCGAGTGGGGCGGGCCGGCGGCGCTGACCTTCCCCGGATTGCCGGCGGGAATGACCGCGACTGCCGATCCGGTGGACCCCGGCTTCGGCACGGTGCCGGTGGTATTCGAGGCCAAGCCGGACGCCGCCGTCGCGGGCGGGTTGCTGGACTTCGTCGCCACCCCCGCCGACCCGAAGGTGATGGCCAAGAGCGGCGTGAACCTGGATGTCAACTACTGCATCGGCCAGAACAACACGCCGTTTCACCGCCACGTCGTGGACCGCGTCGCGGTCGCGGTGACGGACGCCGCTCCGTACAGCATCGAGGTAATGGAGCCGAAGGCCGGCATCCCGCAGAATGCCGCATACAACCTGCGGATCGTCGCCAAGCGGGCGGACGGCTTCACCGGGCCGATCACGCTGTACCCGCTGTTCACCCCGCCGGGGATGGGCATCGCCGGGTCGGCGGTGATCGCCCCGGACAAAACGGAAACCACCCTGTACGTGAATGCCGCGCCGAACGCCGCCACGCGGAAGTGGAAGACGGCTGTCACCGCCGTCGCCGACGCCGGCAAGGGGCCGGTGTGGACCAGCTCGCAACTGTTCACGCTGGAAGTGGTGCCGCCGATGGTGACGCTGGCGCAAGAGCGCGCCGCGATGGAGCAAGGGCAATCCGGGCAGGTGTTCGGCAAGGTGACGGTCGCGGCGCCGTTCGCCGGCGAGGCGGTGCTGAAACTGATCGGCGTGCCCGCGAAGGTGACGGTGCCGGACCTGAAGCTCACGAAAGACAGCAAGGAGTTCGCGTTCAACGTGGCGACGGTGAAGGACTCGCCGGCCGGCAAGCACGGCGTGTACTGTCAGGTCGTCATCGTCCACAACGGCGAAACACTGGTGCAGAACGCCGGCGGGAACGAGTTGCGGATCGACGTGCCGCTGCCGCCGAAGGTGGCGGTGGTCGCCCCGCCGATGCCGACCCCGAACCCGATGACGCCCGCGCCGCCGATGCCGCCGGTCAAACCGCCGGAGAAGCGGCTGACGCGACTGGAGCAACTGCGGCTGGAGCAGGAGGAGCGCGAGAAGGCCGCCAAGGCCGGCACGCCCATGCCGCCGCCGCCGCTGAAGAAATGAGCGCGGCACCCACGCCTGGCGTGTTTAAGTGCGTATACATGGTGACGTATCCGAACGGCAAGATTTACATTGGGAAGGATTTGACGGACGATATCAGGTATTTCGGCAGCGCGAATGCTGCCCTGATCGCGGCGGATTTTACCCGCGAGCAACGGCGCGACTTCACGATCCGAAAAGTGATTCTCTGGGAATCCGATACGGCAACGGACCAAGAGGTCGGAGTCAAGGAATTCGAGTTGGTCGTGCAGTATCGATCCAACGACCCGACGGTTGGATATAATCGTTGGCCTCGTTGGAAACCGCCGGGCGACCCCCGCGAGAGTGAGGAGTCAAAGTCATGGTCGCCACCGCACCCGCTCCCGAATCGGTCAAGGACGCCGTGATCGGGGCGATTCGCGCACTCCCCGATGACGTGACCGTCGAGGACATTCTCGAATCGCTGTACGTCCGGCAGAAGATCGAGACGGGATTGCGGCAGTGTGAGACCGGGCAAACGCTGACGCACGATGATGCCACGAAGAGGCTCGGCAAATGGCTGAACAAGGGCAGCCCAACGGAGGAGCCGAAGACATGAGCGCGATTGCCGAACAGTTGAAGCCGACGCTCGCCGCCCTCACCGCCGAGGACCGGCGGGAGATCATGGCGTTCCTCGCCGGCCTGAGCGGGGACGGCGAACTGACGCCGGACGAGTGGGAAGATGCCGGGGAGGACGCCGAACTCGATGCGGTTCTGGCGAAACGGATGGACGACATCCGCTCCGGCCGGGTAACGCCGATACCTGGGGAGGAGTTCTTCCGCCAACTTCGCGAACGGGGGGCGTGATGCTCCCGTTCGACCTCCACCCGGACGCGGCCGACGAGATTCGGGAGGGCGTCCGATACTACGACCAGAACCCGCCCGGAAAAGGGGACGAGTTCCGCGAAGCGGTGTACGACACGATTTCCTTCGTCCGCAAGTTTTCGGCGATGGGAACCGAACGGGCGAACGGAGGACGGACGCGGCGGGTACTCGGCTTCGACTGGTTGATCGCGTACCAGGAAACGGCCGACGGCATCCTGGTTCTCGCCGTGTTTCACGCCAAGCGACGGCCCGACTATTGGGCGACACGATTGGTCACCAGTTGAACCACCCGCTCGCAAGGAGTTGACGCCATGAGCGCGATTGCCGAACAGTTGAAGCCGACGCTCGC
>JBBRUO010000110.1:0-13050 GCA_038247725.1 Gemmatales bacterium | reverse complement strand
GGGGGCGGCCGGTGATCTTGCAGCGGCGGCGGATGCGGATGATGTCGCGAGGGCGGAGCAGTTTGCTCGCGTCCTGCTGGCCTTCCGGCTTCTTCAACTCGGCCTTGTGCTGGTCGAGCGCGGCCATGTCACGGCGGAACTTCGCCATCTCGGAGACTTTCGACATTCCCAGCCCTCATACGGGCGGCGTTCCGACTCGGGCGGTGGTATCGCCACCGTGAGCCGACCGTTCCGCCGACAAGTCAAGAAGTGTAAATTATCGCGGGCAAGCCACACGACAAGAGCAGGAGGCGGGAAAACCCGCCCGGCCCGCAGCGACTGGACGATCACTCGCGGAAGGGCATCCCCAACAACTTCAGCAGCTCGCGGGCCTCGTCGTCGTTCGCGGCGGTGGTACAGAGGGTGATGTCCATCCCCTGGGTGAAGTGAACCTTGTCCGGGTTCACTTCCGGGAAGACCATCTGTTCGGACAGGCCCATGCTGTAGTTGCCGTTGCCGTCGAAGCTCTTCGGGTTGATACCGCGGAAGTCGCGGATCCGCGGCAGCGCGATGTTGATGAGCCGGTCGAGGAACTCGTACATCCGCTTGCCGCGGAGGGTGACGCGGCAGCCGATGTCGTACCCCTGACGGAGGCGGAAGGCGCTGACGGCGATCCGGGCCTGGGTGATTTGGGCCTTCTGGCCGGCGATCAGGCCGAGTTGTTCGGCCGCCTCGGTCATGCGGTTCTTGTCTTGGAGCGCCTTGCCGACGCCCATGTTCAGGCAGATCTTCGACAGGCGGGGCAGGCTGAGGACGTTGCTCCGGCCGAACTTCGTGGCCAGAGCCGGGACGATCTCGGCGGTATACTTCTGCAGCAGGCGGGTCGTGATCTGATCGGCGGCCATGAGCGAAAATCCTTGTCGCGACCTCTGACGATCCCAGTGTGACGGGGCCGGAACGGTCGGAGCGGGTGAGTGATCGGGCGTTACGCCGGGGTCGCGTACTTGGGGTTCGCCTTGGACAGCACGCGGATGGTGCTGCCGGACTTCTTGGCGTACAATTCCTTGGTGCCGTCGGCGGTGTACCGGACGCCCACGCGGGTCGGGCCGCCGGTGGCCGGGTCGATCAGCGCGACGTTGGAGACGGCGACGGGCATCTCCTTGGACAACCGCCCGCCCTGCTGGTTCCGCTTACTCGGCTTCATGTGGCGGTACACGAGGTTGACGCCCTCGACGACCACCTTGTCGGCCTCGCGAAGCACGCGGACGACCTTGCCGCGTTTACCCTTGTCGTCGCCGGCGAGGATGACGACCACGTCGTCGGTACGAATGAACATGTCTGTTATCGGGTTCTAGGGGGATCGGGCCTGGGGTCTTGTCGTACCGTTCGAGGGCTGGGTCGGACCGAGACGACGGCCGAAACCCGAGACCCCACACCCGCGCCTCACACCACCTCGGCGGCGAGGCTGATGATCTTGTTGAACTTCGCCCGCAGCTCACGGGGGACCGCACCAAAGATGCGGGTACCGCGGGGGTTGTTGTCGTTATCCAGCAACACCAGGGCATTGCTGTCAAAGCGGACGTAGCTGCCGTCCTCGCGGCGAGTCGCCACCTTGGTGCGGACGATCACGCCCTTCACCACGTCACCTTGCTTAACATCCCCGCCGGGCATCGCCTTGCGGACGCTAGCGCGAATGACATCGCCCAGGTACGCGACACGCCGCTTGGTGCCGCCCAGCACCTGGATGCACATACAGTGCTTCGCGCCGGTGTTATCGGCCACTTCGAGATAAGTGTACATCTGAACCATGATCAATCCACTCAGTCGGGGTGCCGGGGGCGAGCTGTTACTTGGATGCCGGGGCGGGGGTTGGCGAGTCGCTGCCAGCGACGGCCCCTTCCAGGTTGGCGACGGTGCGGCCGGGAGCCTTGGTGACGATGCGGAGCAGGGTCCACCGCTTCAGCTTCGACAGCGGGCGAGACTCACGGATCTCGACGGTGTCGCCGAGTTTCGAGTCGTTCCCCTCGTCGTGCGTGTAGCAGACGGTCCGCCGCTTGACGAACTTGCCGTACTTCGGGTGGCGGACGACCCGTTGGATCTCGACCCGGCGGGTCTTGTCCATCTTATCGCGGGTGACGATGCCGGTGACGACGCGCGCGTTAGTTGCGGTGTCGGCGGTGGAGGCGTCCGACGTGGTGGTGGTGTCAGCCATTACTTCCCGCTCCCGGTGGTCGTCGCCGCAGCCGTGGACCGGCCGGCCTGGATCGTTTGAAGTCGGAGG
This sequence comes from Gemmatales bacterium, assembly GCA_038247725.1. Lineage (GTDB taxonomy): Bacteria > Planctomycetota > Planctomycetia > Gemmatales > Gemmataceae > JALHQU01. Next base: position 10,790 of record JBBRUO010000110.1, on the reverse strand, counting down.
ACGGCCCGCTTCGCCCGCCGCTTGCCCGGCCCATCGACGCGCTCGGCGAGTGATGTCAGTTGGGTGGCGATGGCGTCGTCCGGCAGGGCGGCCAGTTTGGTCAGCTCGCGGCTCCGCTGGATCGTCTTGATCCGTGCGATACCCCGCTTCGCCTTGGCGATCTCGCTCGGCGTCTCCAGGCGGTCGGTGGCCGACTGGAACCGCAGTTGGAACAAGTGTTTTTCGGTGTCGCGGAGGGCGAGCAGCAGCTCGTCGTCGCTCATGCCGGTGATTTCGTGGGTCTTCATCTGGCGGCCCTGGGCACCCACGAGGGGTACCCCTACGGGGTTGTATGGTCGGGGCACCCCTTGTGAGTACCCTCTTCAATCGGGTCGGCTATACGTTCGGCCGGCGGGTGACGAACCGGCACTTGAACGGCATCTTGTACGCGACGCGGGCGAGAGCGTCCTTGGCCTGGGCCTCGGGGATGCCGCCGATCTCGAACAGGATGAGACCGGACCTCACCACGGCGGCCCAGTATTCCGGCTCACCTTTACCCTTACCCATCCGCGTCTCGGCGGGGGTGGAGGTGATGCTCTTGTGCGGGAAGACGCGGATGTAGTACCGCCCTTCACCGGACACGAACCGGGTCATGGTGACACGGGCAGCCTCGATCACCTCGGCCGACAGCCACCCGCCCTCCAGGGACTGGAGGCCGAATTCACCGTAGGCGACGTAGTTGCCGCGCTGGGCGAAGCCCTTAATGGGGCCGTTGTACTTGGCCTGGGCGGCGAGGCCGCGGGTCAAGTTCCGCTGCGCCTTCCGGTACTTCACCCGCTTGGGCATCATCGGCATCGCAAGTCTCCTGACCTCTTCGCGTGGGTCTTCCGCGTCTTCCTGTCTTGTGGCACCGGCGTCCGAGCCGGTGAGGTCGCTTTACCCGCGGCGGCGGCGGCCCTGTTTCCGCTGGCCGGCGGCGCTGGCGTCGGTGGTGTCGTTGATCTCGCCGGTGACGTAGTCGCCGTTGTTCACCCACACCTTGATGCCGATGTTCCCCTGGGGGGTGCTGGCCTCGGTGAACCCGTAGTCCACCTTCGCCCGCAGGGTGCTGAGCGGGATACTACCTTCCATCCCCTTCTCGCAGCGGGCCATCTCGGCCCCGCCCAGTCGCCCGGACAGTTGCAGCTTGACCCCCTTGGCCCCGTTCTCCATCGCCCGCTGCATGGCCATCTTCATGGTGCGGCGGAAGCTGCTCCGCTTCTCCAACTGCTCGGCGATGTCCTCGGCGATGATCTGGGCGTCGATCTCCGGGCGGGTCACCTCGACCGTCTTCAGTTCGATGTGCCGGCGGGTCAACTTCTCCAACGCCTTGGTCAGCTTATCGATCTTTTCGCCCTTCTTGCCGATGATGGCCCCGACGCGGCTGCTGTAGATCATGACCGTCACCCGCTCGCGGGTCCGCTCGATCCTGATCTTGGCAATAGCCGGCCTCTGCTCCTTACGGTCCTTCGACCGGGTGAGGAAGGTGGCGATGAACTGCCGGATGCGGAAGTCCTCGACCAGCAGTTCGGAGAAGTCCTGCTTGCTGGCGAACCACGCCGACGCCCAGTCGGTCATGATGCCGGTGCGGAAGCCGGTCGGGCGGACTTTCTGGCCCATGGTCGAATACCCTTGCAGTCCAGTGGTTCGGTGCGGTTACGTGGTGGCCGGCGCGGCGGCCGGGGTCGAGTCCGGGGCGGCGGCCAGTTGCGGGGCGTCGGGCATGCCGGCGGCCGGGGCCGGCGGCGTCACCATGTCAGGGGCGGCCGAGTCGAACCCGTCCGCGGCCGGCAGGGCGATGTCGTCCGGCGCTTCGGCGAGCGTCACGATGATGTGCGCCAACCGCCGCTTGATGCCGAACGCGGTGCCACGGGCACGAGGGCGGATCCGCTTGAACATCGGCGCGCCGTCGATCCGGCACTCGGATACGACGAGGTCTTCCAGGCTGCGGCAGCCCAGGTCTTCGGCGTTGCCCAAGGCGCTCTTGACGACGGCCTCGATCAGTCGCGCCCCGCGGTTGTGCAGGAACTTCAGCGACTCTACGGCCTCGTCCACGTTCATCCCGCGGATCAGCGAGGCGATCGGCCGCATCTTCCGCGGGGCGACGTCGGCGAACCGGTGCAAAGCTTTGTAAACGATCATGGCTCGGTGTCCGCGTCTGTGGGCGGGGGTGCGTCGGGTTACTTACCGGGTCCTTTGGACTTCCCGGCGGTGTGGCCGCGGAACGTGCGGGTGGGGGCGAACTCGCCCAGTTTGAACCCGACCATCTCCTCGGTGATGTACACCTTGGCGAACGACTTCCCGTTGTGCACGAGGAACGTGCTGCCGATGAACTCCGGGACGACGGTGCAGTCCCGCGACCACGTCTTGATCGCGTCCTTCACCTTCCCCTGCTTCTCCACTTTGGAGAGCAGGCGGAGGTCGACGTACGGTCCTTTCTTGAGCGAGCGGCCCATGCCCGGATCCCCGTGTGCGGTGTGGCGTTACCCGTTGTGCTGCTGGAACCGGCCCGGCGGCCGGCGGCGGACGATGGCGGCGTTCGACGGCTTCTTCTTCTTCCGCGTCTTGCCGCCCTTGGCGGGGACGCCGGACGGACCCTTCGGGTGGCCGCCGCCCTTGCTCCGCCCTTCGCCACCGCCCATCGGGTGGTCGGTCGGGTTCATCGCCATGCCGCGGTTGTGCGGCTTGCGGCCCATCCACCGCTTCCGCCCGGCCTTGCCCAGGCTGATGTTCATGTGGTCCGGGTTGGACACGCTGCCGATGGTCGCGCGGCACTTGTCCGACACTCGCCGCACCTCGCCGCTGGGCAGCGTGATGAGGGCCTGCCCCTTGTCGCGGGCCCCGAGGACCGCGCTGCACCCGGCACTGCGGCAGATCTGACCGCCGCGGCCCGGCTTCAGTTCGATGTTGTGGATCGTCAGGCCGAGCGGGATCTTCGACAGCGGCAGGCAGTTGCCCGGCTTCGGCTCGGCCGTCTCCCCACTCATCACCTTGTCGCCGGCCTTCAGGCCGAGCGGGGCGAGGATGTACGCCTTGGTCCGCACCTCGTCGGCGTACTGAATGAGGGCCACCCGCGCGGTGCGACAGGGGGCGTACTCAATGCTCAGCACCGTCGCCTCGACCCCGTCCGCCTTCCGCTTGAAATCGACCACCCGCATCATCTGCTTGTGGCCGCCGCCGCGGAACCGGGTGGTGACGATCCCCTGGTTGTTCCGTCCGCCCGACTTCTTTCGCCGCTTCAGCAGCGGCTTGTACGGCGCGTTCACCTGCGGCGAGGTGCAGTCGGCGAAGTCGGACACCGACCCGTCGCGGCGGCCGGCGGAGGTCGGGTTGTAAAGGCGGATGCCCATGTTCGTCAGCCTCAAGCTAAGAGCCGTGCGCGGTGTGCCACAGCCGTTCCGGGGTCCGATCCGTTCGCCGCAGCTGTCAGCCCGTGGCTCACAGCCCGCCACCGTCGTTAGATGAAGTCGATCTTGTCGTCCGCGTGAAGCGTGACAATGGCCCGCTTCCAGTCGGGCTGCTTACCCACCGACTGGCGGTAGCGGGCGGTCTTCCCCTTGCGGGTTTGGGTCCGGACCCGCTCGACGCGGACGCTGAACAATTCCTGCACGGCTGCCGCGATCTGCGTCTTGGTCGCGATCGGGTGGACCATGAACGTGAAGGCGTTGTACCGGCTGCTCTGGTGCGTCCCCTTCTCGGTAACGAGCGGGCGGATCAGCACCTGGTGCGGGCGGAGCTCAATGCCCGGCTCGCCGTGCACGCACGGCTGGCGGGCGGCTAACCGCCGCCGGTACCGCTTCGGGTGTGGTCGCGTTCGTGCCATGATCATCTTCCCGTGTCGGGGCCGGTGCCGTCTTCCAGGGTGGGTCACTCTCGCCGAGAGCGACGGCCTTCAAACCCGACTCTCGGCGAGAGTCGGCCACCCGAACCGAACGCCGCTTATGCCGCGGCCTTCGCCGCCTCGGCGGCCTTCTTCTTCCGGGCCTTCCGGTCGGCAACGGTCGTCGGCTTCGTCCGCACGACCGGCTTGGCCACGCGGAGCGCCTCGAACGCATCGCGGGTGAGCAGCAGTTGCTTGTGCTTCAACAGCATGTAGGCGTTGAACTCGGCACAGGGCAGAACCTTCACACCCTCGATGTTCCGGCCCGACTTGTACGCCACGAGGTCCAGCCCGGCGGTGCCGATGAGGACCGTGGTGTCGTGCAGCGAGACATCCACCTCGTTGCTGGTCGCGGTACCGTCCGGGGCCTTCTTGGTCACCACCTTCTTGCCGACCTTAAACGCCTTCAGCAAGGCGACCATGTCTTTCGTCTTCGGCCCGGTCAGCGGGAGCGACTCGACCACGATGGCCTCGCCGTCGGCCAGCTTGCTGAGCAGGGCCATGCGGGTGGCCGCGCGAACCGCCTTCTTCGGCAGGTGGTATTCATAGTCGCGGGGCTTCGGCCCCTTGGCGGTGCCGCCGCCGCGCCGCTTGTTGGTCCGCTTCCCACCGGCACGGGCGTTGCCCGTTCCCTTCTGGCGGAAGATCTTCTTGGTGCTGCCGGCCACTTGCCCACGGCGAAGCGTGTGGTGCGTGCCGGCCCGCTGGTTGGCGAGGTACATGAGCACCACGTCGTGCAGCAGTTGACGGTTAATCTTGCCGCCGAACTCGGCCGCATCGACCTCGATCGTGCCGGTCTGGGCACCTTTCGCGTCGAACACGGGTACGGTGATCTTGCCCGTCAACTCCCGGAGGAGTGGCGGGACGCCGTTGGTATCGGCCATCGCGTTTCCCTTTCTGGGCCGGTCGCCGGGGTGGCGAGCGGGTCGCTGTTGTCGGCGGCGACTTCGGCTTGGTGGAAGCGGCGAAGTCACGTATGCCGACGAACCCGAGGCCCAGGAATGCGGGGTGATCTAGTATGTCCGCTGTCAAAATCGACTCGCCGTGGCAACGGTTGCCACGGCGAGTGGGCTATCTTTGTATCTCGATCCGGTCGGCTGTCAACCTTTTCCGCCGCTGATCACGCGAATCTTGATGTCCACGCCGGGCGGCAGGCTGAGTCCTTTGTTCAAGGCCTCGATGGTCTTGCCAGTCGGCTGGAGGATGTCGATCAGCCGCTTGTGGGTGCGGATCTCGAACTGCTCGCGGCTCTTGCGGTCGATGTGCGGGGACCGCAGCACCGTGTACCGTTCGATCCGCGTGGGCAGGGGGATCGGCCCGTGGACATCGGCCCCCGTCCGCTGCGCGGTATCGATGATCTCGGCCGCGGTGCGGTCCAGCACCTCGTGGTCGTACCCTTCCATCCGGATGCGGATGCGATCGTTTGCCGGTCCCGCCACGTGCCGACCTCCTAAACTGCGTCCGATTCCCGAAATGCGGGAAAGAGTGATGCTAAGACCGCGAGGCTTGGTGTCAAGCCGATTTCCCCACTCTGGCCTGTCGATCTGGTGCGGCTTCAAGGCCATTCCGTTTTCACCCTGGCCGACTTTTCCCAAGAGTCGGTGCGTCGCAAGAGTCGCTCTCGGAGAGAGCGACTCACCCTAAAACCCGATAGCGAATGACCCTGGGATTCGATCACCCCCGCGTCTCATCATTATTTTCCCACTTTCGCGGCTCCATTTTTTTCGGACGAATCGCCCCGCGCTCACACGTTCTGATTGATCCGCACGCCGGCCGAAACCCTGCAAGTCCAAGTGATTTCCACGATTTTCGGCCGAGGCCTCGCTGCCTAAAAAGAATCTGAGGATTTCGTGAGGATTTCACTTGCCATGAGCCACCCACTCTGGTTAACATCTTTTTCATCACGGGTGTGAAGACTCGCAATCTCACCTCACCCGACTCCCGAAACTCGTCGCCCTTTTGCTCTCCCTTTCGGGTGTTACCTGGGTGGTCATTCGACCACCCGCCATCCCATTCCTTGTTCCAAGGAGGTGCACCATGGTGCGCCGCCGCTCCGCGTTCACGCTCATCGAGTTGCTGGTCGTCATCGCGATCATCGCCATCCTGATCGGACTGCTGCTGCCCGCCGTGCAGAAGGTCCGCGAGGCCGCCGCGCGGATGAGTTGTCAGAACAACCTGAAGCAGCTCGGCCTCGCCGCTCACAACCACGAGTCCTCCTACGGCTACCTGCCCGTCGGCTACCACGGGCCGAACCCGGACGTCAACACCGGGGACCCCGGCTTCACCAACAACAACAACACCGGCGTGAGCCACATGGTCGTGTTGCTGCCGTTCATGGAGCAGGAAAACCTGTACCGGATGTTCCCCCAGGCGATCTTCCAGGACAACTCGACGCTCAAGTGGTACAGCGGCACCCAATTCCAGGCGTCGCAGTTCACCGTGAAGCCGTTCCGCTGCCCCTCGGACACCGATGACATGGGGACCGCTGGCGTGCCCGCCTTCTACGCCGGGAACCGTACGAGCACGCCCGGCCAGACGACTGGCTCGCAGCTCATCTCGATGTGGATCTTCGGCGCAACTTCCACGACCTCCGCGGCCGCCAAGACGAACTACGCCGGCGTGTGGGGGTCCAACGGGCGCAATGCGGCGACCGTCGCGATGAGCCCCTACGTCACGGCCAGCGGCAGCGTGAATCTGCGCAGGTATTCCGGCATCTTCCAGAACCGGAGCGCGTCCTCCATCACCTCCATCACGGACGGCACGAGCAACACGCTGATGTTCGGCGAGGGCATCGGCGGAACCAACGCCAGCGGGGCCGTCACCTTCGCCTGGCGGTGGGTCAGCGTCCACCCCATGCCGACCCGTCACGGTTTACTCCCCGACTTCCGCAACAACAGTTGGGCGCAGTTCGCCAGCCGGCACACCGGCGTCGTGCAGTTCTGCATGGGCGACGGCTCGGTGCGCGGCCAGCGGCCGGGTGGGTCGGCCCAGCAGAACGGCCCACCCATGAGCACGGACTGGTTCGTGTACCAGCAACTGGCCGGCATGGCCGACGGCGAGACGATCAGCAACAACTGATCGGTCGATCCCTGATGCCGGATCGGGTGATTTCGTCTTGTTGCCTGGACACGCGCCCTGGCGACTGATGATGAGACGTGACGCGAATTCCACACAGAAAAAGGACGGTTCCCATGTATCGACTCGGTCTGCTCCTGATGATGTTGGTGACGATGCTTGGTTCCGGCTGCGGTAGTGGCGGCGGCGAAGCGGTTGCCCCGAAGACGTTCGCCCCCCCGCCGACGGAAGAGCCGACCATGTTGGGGGGAAAGGCCCAGAACAAGGCACCGGGCAACTCTGACTGAGGACGATCAACAAGGCCCGCCGGGATCGCTCCCGGTGGGTACACCTGCGGCGAGACATCCGACTCCTTCCCCGCGCCCCTCTCCCGGCGCGGGCGATCCGAAAGACGATGCGAGTCATTCAAGAACTCGCAGTTCCCAAGCCACACATTCCCTGACAGGGTGAGTCACTCTTCCGTCACACAACGCCAATCCACGCAATAGTGTTCGGCTCGAAACTTGCTGGCGAGGACGCCAGTCGCTTTGTTTTCAAGGGTTTTGCGATGGGGCGCATGGGTTTGTCATTCCCTCGGTGGGTTTCCTGTCCTGAACCCGCAGACAGCGGCTATATCGCTTAAAAACAAGGCAAAAGCAATATTCCCAGCAAGTTTCGGGCCGAACACTATTGCAATCCACGACACATTTCCGTCATTTTGCCACGACAACACAGCGTGGACGAAAATGATGACCGCGTGAAGATTTCGCTTGCTTTCCTCTCGGCCCCCGCCTACTGTTACTCTTGGCACGGGAGAGACTCGCAACCTCACCCCGTTCCCAGCCCCGCCGACAACGAGCCTCTTTAACTCCTTTCGTGTCGGTGCGGGCATTGGGTTAGCACCCTCTTCCTGTATTCACCGCGACAATTCGCGGTCCCGTTCTCTTCCTTCCGGAGGTCGGATCATGGTTTCCCCCCGTCGAAGTGCGTTCACGCTCATCGAGTTGCTGGTCGTGATCGCCATCATCGCCATCTTGATCGGGCTGCTGTTGCCCGCCGTGCAGAAGGTTCGCGAGGCCGCCGCCCGCATGCAGTGCAGCAACAACTTGAAGCAGATTGCCCTCGGTGCCCACAACTACGAGAGCGCGAACCTCGTGCTGCCGCCCGGCTACTTGGGTTCGATACCCGATGCCAACCACGGCAGTGGTGGTACCGGTCTCCAGGCCGGCTCGCACATCAGCAACCTCGCCATGATTCTGCCGCAACTCGAACAGGATAACGTGTTCCGCCTGCTGGACCCGAACACGACCAACATCAGCGTTGTCGGACCATTCTTCTCGGGTACGAGCTCCTGGAACGCCGGCCAAGCGAGGATCAAGACCTTCGTCTGCCCGTCCGACGGCCGCGCCCCGGGGGTGTCCACCTTCGCCGCGCTGTACACCCACGACCTCAACTCCACGAACGGGGCCATCGGCGTGGTGGCGTGGCGGTGGCCGAACACCCAGTTCAACCTGGCGAAGACGAACTACGTCGCCTTGATGGGGGCGTGCGGGCCGCTGGCGAGCACCGCGAGCATCGCCGACGGCCCCGGTGCCAACCTCCGCGGGTACGCGGGCATCTTCGGCAACCGGTCCAAGACGCCTCTCGTCGCCATCACTGACGGCACCAGCAACACCATGATGTACGGCGAAGTGGCGGGCGGGTGGATCGCCGCTCAGACTGAAACCATCGATTACGCTTGGATCAACACGGGGCATATGATGACAAAGTTCGGCATCGCCCCCGGCGCGAACATCCCGACCACCCAAGTTGGCTCCGGCTACCAGTTCCTCAAGAGCGGCCACACCGGGATCGTGCAATTCGCCTTCGCCGACGGTTCCGTCCGCGGCGTGCGGCCGGGTGCCACCCTCACCCGCAACCCGACGGCCCCTGGCAGTGACTGGTTCGTCCTCCAGGCCATGTCCGGCATGGCGGACGGCGAAGTCTACAACACCAGCCAACTGTCCAACTAACCCCCCATTGGACCAGGAGCCACGTCGATGAAGGCTGTCGTCTGTCGGTTGCTCGCGTTCTCCGTCCTTGCCGCCTCGATCGGTTGCGGGAGCGGGAGCGAGAAGGCGGTCATCCCCGAGAAGTTCACCCCCCCACCGGACGGACCGCCGTCGGCCGGAGGGGTGCCGGGTGGTGGCACCAAGAAAGGAAAAGGCAAAGTCTCGCCCGGCCCCGGCGGCGGTGGCGCGGCCGAGCAGTAATCCGACGAGTTGATCGATCCGAGGTCAACCTCTCCCGTCGCCCGCGCCACTCTCCCGGCGCGGGCGGCTTCGTTTCATGCCGTTACATTGGGCAATTTACGCCGGTTGGCCTTTTTTCACACGCCCGATCCCATTACAACACTCCCACTGATTCGGCCGGTCATGCCGACTTTCGGGTCGATTTGGCCCCGCCCGCCGGTCGATAGCTCACACACCAACGACCGCACGGACGCGGCTCGGGTTTTCTCGTTCCTCGGACCCGCCCCGCCATGGTGAACGACCAGAAGATCCACGGCCTGGAAGACCTGGCCGCCATCCTCGCCCGGCACCGCGACGCCGGCCGACAGATCGTCCACTGCCACGGCGTGTTCGACCTGCTGCACGTCGGCCACCTGCGGCACTTCGAGCAGGCGAAGGCGAACGGCGACATCCTGGTCGTCACCCTCACCCCGGACCGGTTCGTGAACAAGGGCGTCGGCCGCCCGGCGTTCACCGAGACCCTGCGGGCCGAGTTGCTCGCCGCCGTCGGGTGCATCGATTACGTCGCGGTGAACCGCTGGCCGACGGCCGTGGACACCATCAAGCTGTTGCAGCCGCACAAGTTCGCCAAGGGCAACGAGTTCGCCAACCTGCAAGACACCATCGGGCACGTCTCGAAGGAAGGGCAGGCGATCCGCGAGATCGGCGGCGAGATCGTCTTCACCGAAGATATCGTGTTCAGCTCGTCCGGGCTGATCAACCAGTACCTCAGCCAGTACCCGGACTCCGTGAAGGAGTACCTGACCGCGTTCGCCATGAAGACCCCGGCCGACGAGGTGCTGAAGTACCTCCGCGGGGCGGCGGACCTGAAGGTGCTGGTCGTCGGCGAGACGATCATCGACGAGTACGCCTACACCGAGGCCATCGGCAAGTCGGGCAAGGAGCCGGTGCTGGCCACCCGCTACTTGGGCGCGGACAAGTTCGCCGGCGGGGTGCTGGCGTGCGCTAACCACGCGGCCGGGTTCGCGAACCAGGTGGACGTGTTCACGCTCCTCGGGGCGGGCATGGATGAGGAAGATTTCGTCCGCCGGTCGCTCAAGGCGAACGTCGGGCTGATCGCCCGCGAGAAGCCGGACTCGCCGACCATCGTGAAGAAGCGGTACGTCGAGAAGTACCTGTCGCAGAAGATGTTCGAAGTGTACCAGATGAACGACGAGGCGTTGAGCGCGCACGACGACGTGGCCCTGTGCGACCACCTACGGGCCATTTTGCCGGAATATGACGTAGTCATCGTCGCCGACTACGGGCACGGGATGATCTCGCCCGGCGCGGTGGACGTGCTGTGCAACCACGCCAAGTTCCTGGCCGTGAACACCCAGTCGAACGCCGGCAACCACGGCTTCAACATGGTGTCCAAGTACCCCCGCGCGGATTACGTCTGCCTGGCCAAGCGGGAGTTCGCCCTGGAGACCCGTAGCCGGCGGATGACCGACCCGGAGATGGCCCGGCACGTCGCGGTTCGCAGCCACTGCCCCCGCGTGATGATGACGCAGGGGAAGGACGGGTGCCTGTTCCACACGGCCCCGCAAGGCTACCATCAGGCCCCG
>JBBRUO010000109.1:0-13076 GCA_038247725.1 Gemmatales bacterium | reverse complement strand
GGTCGAAGAAGAGTCCCCGTTGCCCCGAACCCATCCCCACCAGGGGAGGGGGGAACCAGCGATAGGATCTCCGCGCGGGCGGCGTCCCGGAACTCCCGCAAGGGAGTTCCCGCAATCTCCACCTCGGCCGTGTCCAGCAGGTCGCGGTTGCGGGCGACCGCCGCTTCCACCTCGGCGAATGGCGGGTCAGCGAGGACTTCCCCGTTGCCCTTCGGCGCGCGGAACCGGCGACTCATCCGCACGTCCCCGCGCACGGTTCGCGCTCGCGGCCGAGCGGTTCGGTCTCGGCCTGAGCCAGCACCGCGCGGTAGTGCGCCAGCCGGGCGGTCGGGTCATTCAGCACGCCGCCGAACGCCCGTGACGGGTCGAGGTACAACCGGGGCACGGCGATCTCGCGGACTCGCAGCCCCAGGCGCGCCGCCTGCACCCATAGTTCCAACGGCATGCCCCAGCCGGTTTCCGTGACGTTCAGTTTCTTCAGGGCTTCGACGCGGTACGCCTTGAACCCACAGAACGAGTCGGTCAGGTCAAACCCGTACCGGTCGTTGATCTCGCGGGTGAGGGTGGCGTTGATGTACCGGCGGTCGGTCGGCGGCGGGGTGTCCTGGCGGAAGTCGCGGAGGTAGCGGGAGCCGGACACGATGTCGGTGTCGGCGGACAGGGCTTCGAGCAGCACCGGGATGCGGTCCGGCTGGTGCTGGCCGTCGCAGTCCATCGTGACGAGAATGTCGTACCCGTGGTCAATGGCGTAGCGGAAGGCGGAGGTGACGGCCGCCCCGTACCCCCGGTTGGTGCGGTGATCGACGTGGCGGAGGTTCGGCTCAGCGGAGAGGATGCAGCAGGTGCCGTCGGTACTGCCGTCGTTGACGACGAGGATGTCATCGGCGTACCGGCGGACCTCGGCGAGCACCCCACGGACGTGGGCTGCCTCGTTGTAAACCGGGATGGCTATGAGGACGCGGGGATTCGGCTCGGCGAGCGCGGGGAACCGGATCATGACGCCGCCCGTGCGAAGAACTGGGGAAGATGTCCAATTCTAGACAGGGTGACACCGACGAGGCAAACGGCCAGTGATCGGCGGTACCGCTCCCATTCATCAGCGGATTCGGTTACGCCTTCTCGTGGTCGTGTTCGTACTGGGCGATCTTCTTCAACCGGTCGGCGTGGCGGCCGCCGTCGAACTTGGTATCCAGCCAACTCCGCACCATCCGCTCGATCTGGTCCATACCGAGCAGGTCAGAGGCGAGGCACATGACGTTCGAGTCGTTGTGGCTGCGGCTGAGTTCGGCGTCCACCACGTCCCGGCAGTTGGCCGCGCGGACGCCGTGGACCTTGTTGGCGGCGATGCACATGCCGTGACCGGTGGCGCACACCAGGATGCCGCGCTCGGCGGTGCCGGCGGCCACGGCTTCGGCCACCGGGATGGCGTAGTCCGGGTAGTCCACGCTCCCGGCGGCGGTCGCGCCGAGATCGACGGTGGCGTGACCCAGACCGGTCAGCAGGTCGATCACCTGTTGCTTGGCGGACACCCCGCGGTGATCGTTTCCGACGGCGATTTTCATGACCCCAGCCACCTCGTGATGAGCCGATCCAAGTGGTCGGCGATGGTTCGGGCACAAGCCCGGTACTCGTCCACCTCGCCGCCGATCGGGTCGGGCACGTCGCCGGCGTCGGACAGCAGAACCGGCGGCGGGCCGACGTTCGGGAACCGATAGACGAGCAGGTCCAAATGCGACGCCGTCATGACGACCACGTCCGTCGCGCCGATCAGCAGTTCGGACGTCACGGGCTGGCTGCGGTGGTCGGCCAGTTCCGCTCCCAACTCCGCCGCCGCGACAACCGCCGGCGGGGTGGCCCCGTCACCGGGGTAAGCCATCACCCCGGCCGATTGCACGGTGATCCCCCTCGATTCCAACTCGCCGGGCTGGCACCCGATTCGTTCGGCTAGCAGTCGGCGGCACAGCCGTTCGGCCATTGGACTGCGACAGGTGTTGCCGGTGCAGACGAACAAGACCGAGCGGGAGGTCGTCGGGGTCGGGTCTGCGTCCGAACTCATCCGCGTCCGCCCTCCGGTCTCGAGAACCAACAACACTTGCCAACAGTGTACGGGTTCAACCCCGGAGAACAACCGGAAGTGCCGGTGAGAACGGGGCTTCCCTTTCTGGTTGCCTTCCGCCACGCTTCCGGGATAATCCCCGCACCCCCTTTCCCCGGAGGCCCTTCCGATGCCCACCGCGCCACTCACCCGCCGCTCGTTCCTCGCCGGTTCGGCCGCGCTCGCCGCGTCCGCCGTGCTGCCCCGCCTCGCCCCCGCCGCTGACGCCGACCCGTTCGGCGGGTTCACCGTCGGCGTCCAGTCGTACACGTTCCGCAACTTCGACCTGGACGGGATGCTGAAGCGGACGAAGGAACTCGGGCTGAAGTTCGCCGAGTTCTACTCCAAGCACATCCCGATGGGCACCTCGGGGGACAAGCTCAAGGGCTTCCAGAAGTTGCTCGCCGAGTACGGCGTCACGGCCAACGCCTACGGCGTGCAGAAGTTCACCAAGAACCACGACGACAACAAGAAGCAGTTCGAGTTCGGCGCGGAACTCGGCATTCAAGCGTTCTCGGCCGACCCGGACCCGGACAGCTTCGACAGCCTGGACAAGCTGTGCGCCGAATACAAGATCGCCGTCGCCATCCACCCGCACGGGCCGGAAGGTCAGAAGATGCACCGGTGGCGGGACGCCGAGATGATCCTGAAGGCGGTGAAAGATCACCACGCCCTCATCGGCACCTGCCTGGACACCGGCCACCTGATCCGCGCCTCCCAGTTGAACATCCACCTCGATCCGGTCGAGCAGATCAAGATCATGGGTGCCCGCAACTTCGGCCTGCACCTGAAGGACCACGACAACAAGCGGAAGACGGACGTGCCGTTCGGCGACCCGACCGGCGTGCTCGACGTGCCCGGCGTGCTGAAGGCCTTGAAGGCGGTCAAGTTCGCCGGGTCCATCAGCATCGAGTACGAGGCCAACGCGGCCAACCCGACGGCCGATGTGAAAGCCTGCCTGGACCACATGAAGGCCGTTGTGAAGACACTCGGATAACATACCCAGCGGACGGCGGGGCAGTTCGCACCCGCCAAGTGCGGGGGCCGTTCGCTCCCGCCGTTTTCTGTCCGGGGGTGACCCTTGAGTGTGGATCGCATCTGGCTCGTTCGGCACGCCGAATCGACGCACCCGCACGTCTTCAATGGTGCGGAATCCGATGTCGCCCTGAGCGAAACCGGCGTGCGGCAGGCGGAGGCGCTGGCGGCGTGGTTCCGCCGGCGGTCGCCGACGGCCGTGGTGTCGTCCGGCATGGTGCGGGCCGTCGATACGGCCGCGCCGGTCGTGCGGGCGTGTCAGGTGCCGTACACCGTCGAACCGGCCCTACATGAGCGCCGCATCGGGCTGCTCGCCGGCACCGAGTTCCGCGTCGATGCCGGGCCGTGGCCGGAGACGCTCAAACAATGGACGACCGGGAACACCGCGTACACGACCCCCGGTGCGGAGTCGTTCGACGCGATCGCCGACCGCTGCATGGCGGCGTGGGAACGAGTCGTGGCGGCGCATCCCGGCGGGCGGGTGGCGGTAGTCGCGCACGGGATCGTCTGCAAGGTGCTGCTGTTACGGCTGCTGAACGGCTACGGCCCGCCGGATTGGGACCGCATCGGTCGGGTGCCGAACGTGGCGGTCAGCGAACTCGTCCCGGACGGCACTGGATGGCGGGCCGAGCGGCTGTTGGAAGTGCCGGATACGGTCCTATCGCTGACGGTCTTCCTACCCCCGAAGACCCCTGACCCACTGCGTTCCGAAGGGTAGGGCACGAGGCAGCTGCTTTCGCCTCTGTCAGGGAGGTCGAGCCTCCCGCCGAGCCGTCTTGTCCCGGCTCGGCGGGAGGCTCGACCTCCCCAATCATGCGACCAACTTCGTCCCAACGTAAAGTGTGGCGATGCCGAAAGTGAACGGCGTGAACGTCACGTCTGTCAGGCCGTGCGTCCGCAACTTGTTCGCGAGTTCTTCGCCGTCGGGGAACTTCATCACGCTTTCGGGCAGGTACTGGTAGGCGCTCTCCTTGCTCCGCGACAACATCTGGCCGATGCGGGGCAAAATCTTCGTGAAGTACCATGAGTACAGCCCGCCGAGGATGCGGCCGCGCGGGCGGGAGAACTCCAGCACCGCCAACCGCCCACCGGGGGCGAGCACGCGGACCATCTCGGCGAGGCCGCGGTCGGTGTCGGTGACGTTGCGCAGCCCGAACGCCACGCTCACGAGGTCGTAGTGATCGGACGGAAACGGCAGTTGTTGGGCGTCGGCCTCGACGAACTGGATGCGGCCGGCGGTGCCGTTGGAGCGGCCCTTCTCTCTGGCCAAGTCCAGCATTTCCGGACAGAAGTCCGAGCCGGTGATGTCGCACTTCCCCCCGGCGGCGCGGTCGAACGCGAACGCCAAGTCGCCGGTCCCGGTGCAGAGATCGAGAACCGGTTTGCCCGGCGTCGGCGGCACCAACTTCGTCGTCCACCGCCGCCACAGCTTATCAATGTTCAGGCTGAGCAGATGATTGAGGAAGTCGTACCACGGCGCGATCTGGCCGAACATCCGTTGGATGCGGACTTCCTTCTTGTCGAGCAGGTCGGCGGGCACGGCGGCGGTACTCATGGGCGGCACTCCGGGGACACCGGAGGAACCGAAATCGGCGACGCGGGGCAACGGGGCAACGGCAGCGAGCCGTCAGGGTGGTAGGTCGTGGTCGAAGTTCCCCGCCGGGGAACGAGGCCCGACGCCGGGGCCAACCCCCGTGGCGCGATGGTGTGGTTTGCCGTCGGGCCTCCCGGCCTTCGGCCGGTTCGACCACGACCTACTTCTCCATCAGCTTCAACCCGTCTTCCACGTCGGCCACCAGTTGCGGCTCGGTCTTGCGAATCGCATCCACGAACCGCTTGGTGATCGGCTCCGGGCAACTCAGGGCGTAGCGGACGATGCCCTTGCGGTACACCGGGGCATTGTGCGTCGGCTTGGCGTACAGGGCCAGCACGTCGGCCGACAAGTCCCACCACCCCCAACGGCGGAGGTCGTCCACGGCGATGTCCGCGAGGTCGGCGTCCAGGAGGATCGACTTGTAAGTGTCGAGGATAATCGGGCGGTAGTCCTTCGGCCGCGTGACCTGGAAGAACTGCACCGCTTGCAGGGCCGACAGGCGGTGGGCGAAGTTGGCCTTGGTATCCGCGAGGGTGGAGCGGATGGCCGTCCACCCGGCCTTCGGGTCGATGACGGCGTACCCGGCGAGGATCCCGCCGAGGTTTCCGGCGACGGCTTCGGTCAACGGCGGCGTTAGCAGTTTGACGAAGGTGCCGGCGTGCGTGGCGTCCCCGCACAGGCCGAGCATCATGGCGAACACGCCGAGGCGGAACGGCGGCGTCTTCGGGTCGAGCAACAGGCGCTGTAACTTCGCCGGCGAAAGCACCGTCCTGGCCGCGACGATCTCCGCGTCGGGCGTCTTGGCGAATTCGAGGAACGCATCCTCGGCGATGGCGGCTTCGGTCGAGTCGAGGTGGTCGAAGAAGTACGCCAGCCGTTTCACCTGGTGCTTCGGGTCGAGGGCGGCGATGCCGGCGACGTACTTCTGAATCGGCTCTTGGGCGGACACGCCGAAGTACGGGTCGGGCTTGCCGTCGGCGGCGTCGAAGAACATCAGGTATGACGGCGGCGTCTGGCCGATGACGGGCAAGTAACGGGGGAGGAGGACGGCGTCCCGCTTGGCGATGATCGGGTCGGCCTTCAGCACGCGGTCGAAGTGGAACTCGGTGGTGCCGGCCCCGCGGTCGTCCGAGAACTTCGGGTTCTTGAGCGTGCCGAGGACGACCGCCTTCGACTGCGCGAACCGCTCGCGGAGGGTGGACTGGGTGGCGACGTTGCCGCCGCAGAACGAACACGCGGCGGCCGGTATTCCGACCGCCAGCACCGCCGCGAGGGCTACGACACGCTTCATGCTGCCTCCGTTACTGTTTCGGCTTCGGCGTCTCGTCGTCCAGCAACTCGCGGAGGAACTTCACCTTCTCGGCGTCCTTCTCCGTGGCCGCCACGACGAACGACTTGGCCTTCGCGTTGCCGGCGTCGGCCGCCTGGATGGCGAACCGCAGGATCGCCCGGCGGACGATGCCGAACTTGTTATGCGTCGGAACGGTGTCGAAATTCAAGACGAAGTCGGTCAAGTCCCACCGCTTCCACTTCCTCAAGTCCTCGATCGGCATGTCGGCGATGTCGGGCAGGCTGGCCAGCGCCTTCATCCCGTCGATCACTTTCGCCGTCGGGATCACGTCCGACCGGTAGTCGTGGAAGAACCGCAGCACCTTCAGCACCGTGAACTGGGCGTTGAACTGGCCCGGCTGGGCGGCGCTGAACGCCATCAGCCGCTTCCACCCGTTCTCCTTGTCCAGCATGATGTACCCGGCGAAGATGCCGTCCAGCCCGCTGTTGAACTGGTTGTCGTCGTCGTCGGCCATCGCCCGCAGCAGTTCCGCGTGCTTCGCGGTGCCGCTGTGCCCCAGCAGCAGGCCGAGCAGCCCGTACTTGCTGGCCGGGGTGTTCTTGTCCCGCAGCCAGCCGGCGATCTTGTCCGCCGGGAGCGGGTGCTTCGTGTCCTCGGCCAGCGCCCGCACGTCGGCGTACTCGGTGTTGCCGAACTCCATCAGGGCGTCGGTGGAGATGACCAGGTCGGAGTCGGTCAGGTAGTCGAAGAAGAACCGCAGCCGCCCGGCCGCCGGCTTCTTCCGCGCCTCGATGGCCTTGGTCAGGTACTCCGGCAGTTTGCTGTCGGTCGCCACCTGCTCGCCGCGATAGGCATCGAACCGGGCCTTCGCCAGGTTCTTCGGCTCGGCGTCGTCCGGGTTCACCGCGCAAAAGAGCAAGTAGCGAACTTCCTTCTCGCCCGGCCCCGGTTTGATGACGCGGGGGACGATCAACACCGTCCGGCCGTTGAGGAACTCGTGGTCCTTGATCCGCGCCTGGATGTGCAGTTCGGTGGTGCCCCGCGTGAAGTCGGCCGGGTCCTGCTTCGGGTTCTTCATCACCCCGAGGACGATGAAATCGGCCTGGCTCACCTCCCCGGCGAGGGTCTGCCCCTGCGCCCCGCAGAAGGGGCAGGCGGCGGCGGCGGCGGCCAGTAACAGGGTGGCGAACGCGGACAGGGCGGCGCGGCGAACAAGCATCGGGAAACCTCACGGGGCACGAGGAGCGACTGTCTCATTATCCGCACGACGGGCGGGCCGGGGCAACCGGCATTCCCAACTGTGATACGGCGTTATATCTCGGACGCGGCGCGGGCGAGCCGTTCCTCGGTCAGCGCGAAGGCGGCGGCGGCCTCCGGTTTAACGTGCGGGCGGAAGAACTCGACGAACTCCCGCGCCCGGCGGAGGGACCGCTGGCGGGTCGCGGACGGCAGGTGCGAAGAGTCGCACAGGTTGTCGTACAGGTCGGCCAACTTCACCAGATGCACCGGCCCGTCGGCGGCGGCGAGGGCGGCGAAGTAGGCCGGCTCGCGGAGGTCGTCCCGCAGCCGCATGTCCTTGGTCAGCGCCGCCACCCACCCGGCCACCGTCTCGCCGAACCGCTCGGCGACGTCGTCGAAATCCGTCGGCGTGTCTTCGATGGTGTCGTGCAGTAGGGCCGCCGTGAGCGTCGCCGGGTCGTCGATGCCGAACACCCGTTGGAGTACCAGGCAGACGCGGAACGGGTGCGCGGCGTAGGGCGTCTCCCGGTCCTTGCGGATCTGGTGCCGGTGCGCGCGGGCGGCGAAGGACACCGCTTCCAGCAGAGTCTCCGTCGGGGGGGTGGTCATGAGATCACTTCTTTTTGGCAGGGGGCGGCACGTCGCGGGGTTGCAGGCAATACGCCAGCAACTCGTGAACGTTGGTGGTGTCGGGCAACAACTTCGGCTCGCGGGCGGTGCGCTTCAGATGCTCGGCGAGGACAGCGGTCATCGCCTTCACCCGTTCCGCATGCTCGGGTTTCTCGGCGAGGTTCGTGGTTTCGTCCGGGTCGGTTTGGAGATCGTACAGTTGCACCGTCCGCCCCGGTAGCGGCTTCCCGGTGGCGTAGCCGTCCTCCCGCTTCCGCGCGCCGGTGCCGTAGATCAACTTCCACCGCTCCGTCAGTACGCAGGCCTCCTCGTTCTCGGAATATTCCACGAACACCCGCTCGCGGTGTGTTTTCGTTTCGCCGTTCAGCACGTTCGTCAGCGACTCCCCCTGAACCGACTTCGGCACCGGTACCCCGGCGCGGTCCAGGATCGTCGGCGCGACATCGATGAACTCCGTCAGCGCGGCGGTGGAAGTCCCGGCTTTCGTCACGCCCGGCGCGCGCACGATCAGCGGCGCGCGGATGGCCGGCTCGTAACAGCAGTGCTTCTCGAACCGCCCGTGGTGCCCCAGCATGTACCCGTGGTCGCCGGTCAGGATGACCACCGTGTTCTCGTCCAGCCCGGCTTTCGTCAGCGCGGCCAGCACCCGCCCGATGGTGCGGTCCACATACGCCATCGACGTGAAGTACGCGGCGTTGATGCCCTGCTTCTCGGCCTCGGTCAGGTCGCGGAAAATCGCCGGGATGTGCCAGTCGTCTTCGGTGCCGACCTTCGGCACCGGGAATTTCGCCGGATCGAACTTCACGTTGAAGTCCGTTGGGTAGTTGAACGGCGAGTGCGGCTCGTAGAAGCTGACCATCAGGAAGAATGGCTTGTCGCGCTTCTCCCCGAGGTACTCGACGGCCTTCTCCGCGAACAGCGTCCCCGGCATGTCGGCGTCGGTGGACGCGAACGGGCGGTTGGCGCTGTTCAGCCAAGTGCGGGCGTGGTCCTTGAACGGTTTCCACGGCGGTTGAACCGCCATCCCGTCTGGCAGTGGTGTCGCTCCACGCGACTGCACCGCCTGCCGGGCCTGGGGCTGATCGTACCGCACGTCGAACCCGTGCGTGGCGGCGCTGTTGAAGTGCATCTTGCCGACGGCGGCGGTGTCGTACCCGGCGGCCTTCAGCATGGTGGCGAGCGTCGGCGTCCCCCGTGGCAGCACCGATCGCAGTTGCGTGACGCCGAGGCTGCGCGGGTACCGCCCGGTGAGGAACGACTGCCGCGACGCGGTACACACCGGCGAGTTGCAGTACGCCCGGTCGAACCGCATCCCCGATTTGGCGAAGGCGTCGATGTTCGGCGTCTTCGCCAGCCTGTTCCCGTAACAGCCGAGCGGGTACGCGGCGAGGTCGTCGGCGGAGATCCACAGGATGTTCGGCCTGGCGGGGTCGGCCGCGACGGACACGGTGGGAAGTAACCCCACGGCCAGGAAGGCGAATGTGCGCATGGGAGAGTTCCGGTGATCAGGGGGCGGGTGTCAGCCTGTCGGCGATTGTACCCGCCACACCCTTCGACTGTAACCGCTCTCGCCACCCCTCCGCGAAGGTCGCTATCATTTTCCCTGTCCCCGTTCCCCGGACCCCGGAGCCTCCCCATGATGATTCGCCTCGCGCTGCTCGCCGCTTTGGTGGCGACCCCCGCCGTCCGCGGCGACGACTGGCCGCACTGGATGGGACCGAAACGCGACAACGTGTGGTACGAGACCGGCATCCTGGAGAAGTTCCCGGAGGGCGGGCCGAAGAAGCTGTGGTCGTTCCCCGTCGCCGGCGGGTACGCCGGGCCGGCCGTCGTCGGCGACCTGGTGTTCGTCACCGACTACTTGACGAAAGACAAGGTGAAGGAAGGGAACTGGGACCTGGTCGAACAGACCGGCCTGGAGCGGGTGTTCGCGGTGAACGCCAAGACCGGCAAGCCGGTGTGGAAGCACGAGTACCCGGTGAAGTACAAGATCTCGTACCCCGTCGGCCCCCGCTGCACGCCCACCGTGGACGGCGACGTGGTGTACACCCTCGGCGCGATGGGCGACCTGTACGCCTTCAACAAAGCCGACGGCAAGGTGATCTGGAAGAAGAATCTGAAGGCCGACTACGACGTCAAGAACATGGCCGTATGGGGGTACGCGGCGCACCCGCTGGTGGACGGTCCGAAGCTGGTCGTGGTCGCCGGCGGCGAGGGGAGCCAGATCGTCGCCCTCGAGAAGGCCACCGGTAAGGAGTTATGGAAGGCGGAGAACGGCAACGACGAGGGGTTCGGCTACGTCCCGCCGAGCATCATTGAGTTCGCCGGCCGGCGGCAACTGCTCACCGTCGCGCCGAACGCGGTGCGGTCGCTCGACCCCGAAACGGGCAAGCGGATCTGGGTCAGCCCCTACAGTGCCAACAGCGGGTCGGTCATCATGACCCCGGTTCTCAGCGGCGACCTGCTGTACTTCGGCGGGTACCAGGGGAAGAACCTACTGCTCAAGCTGGACAAGGCCAAGCCGGAGGCGGTGGAGGTGCTGTTCAAGGACAAGAAGGGCCTCGGCGTTCACGCGGTCAACGTGCAGCCGTTCCTGATGGACGGGGTGATGTACGGGCACGACGAGGGGGGCATGTTCCTGGCCGTCGAGATGGCGACGGGCAAGCGACTGTGGAAGTCCGAGGAGATCGTCGGCTCCGCCAGGGGGTCGGAGACGTCGTTCATCGTCAAGAACGGGGATCGCTTCTTCTTCTTCACCGAGACGGGCGACCTGGTGATCGGCAAACTGAGCAAGGAGAAGTACGAGGAGATCGACCGGGCGAAGGGGATCATGGCGGCGACGGACACCGCCTTCGGGCGGAAGGTGGTGTGGTGCCAGCCGGCGTTCGCCCACAAGACCATGTTCGTCCGCAACGGCAAGGAACTGGCCGCCTTCGACCTGTCGAAGTGAGGGCAGGCCGACGCGGGGTGAGCGCCGACGCGCTCACCCCAGCACCCCGTCCACCACTTCGCCGTGGACGTTGGTCAGCCGGCGGTGGATGCCGTTGTGGTAGAATGTGAGCTTCTCGTGATCGAGGCCGAGCAGGTGCAGCACGGTGGCGTGGAAGTCGTACCACTGCACCGCGTTCTCGGCCGCCTTCCAGCCCACCTCATCGGTCGCCCCGTAAGCGATGCCGGGTTTCAACCCCGCGCCGGCCATCCACACGCTGAACCCGTACTTGTTGTGGTCCCGCCCGGTGCCGACCTTGTCACCGGCCGCTTGCGTGAATGGCGTCCGCCCGAACTCGGTGGTGAACAGCACCAGCGTGTCTTTCAGCATTCCTGACCGGCCCAGGTCTTCCAGCAGCCCGGCGACGGGTTTGTCGATGCGGGCGGCTTCGACAGTGTGGTTGTCCTTCACGTTCTCGTGCGCGTCCCAACTGACCCTCGGCGAGCCGGCGACCGGGCCGCCGCTGAACAGTTGCACGAACCGCACCCCCTTTTCCAGCAGCCGCCGGGCGAGCAGGCAGTTCTTGCCGAACGGGGCGGTGGTCTTGTCGTCCAGCCCGTACAGCGCGTGCGTCTCCTTGGTTTCCCTGGAAATATCGGCGACGGCGGGCACGGCCAGTTGCATCCGCGCGGCCAACTCGTAACTCCGCATCCGCGCGGTCAGGAGCGGTTCGTCGCCGGCACGGTCGCGGTGTAGCGCGTTCATCTTGGCCAACAGCGCCCGGCTGTCGGCGTCCGTTGTCGGGTCGATCTTGGCGTTCGGGAACAGGTCGCGGACGGGCACCGCGCCGGTGCCGAACAAGGTGCCCTGGTGTTCCGCCGGCAAAAACCCGCTGCTCCAGATGCTGGCCCCGCCGTTGGGCAGGCCGCGCGGGTCGGGCAGCACCACATACGCCGGCAGGTCGTCCGTCTCGCAGCCGAGGCCGAAGCTGGCCCACGCGCCGACCGACGGGAAGCCGCTGAACTGGAACCCGCTGTTTTGCAGATACAGGGCCGGCGTGTGGTTGGCCGAGTCCGCCGCCATCGACCGGATGACGGTCAACTTGTCCGCCTGCGTGGCGATGTGCGGGAACAACTCGGACACTTCCAACCCGGACTTGCCGCGCGGCTTGAACGCCCAATCGGGTTTCCGCAGCAGCCCGACTTGGCCGAAGAAGATGTCCGGCATCTCCTTCACGCCGAGGGATTTGCCGTGCCGCTTCGCCAACTCCGGTTTCGGGTCGAACGAGTCGATGTGGCTCAACCCGCCGATCAGGCAGATGTGAATCACCCGCTTCGCCTTCGGCGGGAAGTGCGGCTTCGGCCCGGCGGCGGTGCCGTCGCGGGCGAGCAGGTGTAGGAACGCGGCCGCGCCCAACCCGGAGGCGGTCCAACTGAAGAAGTCGCGGCGAGTGTGCATGGGTTTCGTCTCGCAAGTAGGTCCGGCTCGCCGAGCCGGACGGGTCCGTCCCGGCGGGACGGACCTACTGTAGTACCACGAATTCGTTGGCGTTGAATAGCACTCGCGCGAGGGCCGGCAGGCCGTGCTTGGCCACCAACCCCGCCGACAACTTCGCTTCCTCGGTGGTCGGGGCGCGGCCGAGCGCGAGGCGGTACATTACCCGGATTCGCGCCTCGGCGGTGGCGGCGTCGGCCGTCACCCGCGCGGCGAGATCGTCGGCCAGGCGCAGCACGAGCGCGTTGTTCCAGAGGGCGAGCGCTTGTAGCGGCGTTGTCGTCACCTGCCGGCGGGGGGTGGCGGCAGACGGGTCCGGACAGTCGAACGTTTCCAGCACCGCGCTGCGTTCCCCGCGCGGGCTGAACCGGTAGACGGTGCGGCGGTCGAACGCCGGACCCGCGCGGTCCACCGGTTCGTAAAAGGTGGTGCCCGCGCCGCCGTACGTGCGAACGTCGTGGAAGCCCGGCCCGCCGGCTTCGCGGTTCAGCTTGCCGGCGACTTCGAGCATGGCGTCCCGGATCGCTTCCGCGTCCAGGCGGGTCGGCGATTTCCGCCACAAGAGGCGGTTGTCGGCATCCAGCTTCCGCGCGTCGGCGTTCGGCGTGGACGCCTGCCGGTACGCGGCCGAAGAGACGATAAGGCGGTGAATGTGCTTCAAGGACCAGGGTTTTGTGTCTTTGCCGGTCCCCCCCTTCCCTGGCGGGAGGGGGATTTTGTCTTTGCCGGTCCCCCCCTCCCCTGGCGGGAGGGGGATTTTGTCTTTGCC
>JBBRUO010000108.1:0-13111 GCA_038247725.1 Gemmatales bacterium | reverse complement strand
TGTGGTGGTGTGTTTTTTTTTTTTTTTTTGTTGGGGTGTGCCGGCGCCGCCGCCCCCCACTCTGGCGCCGCCCGCCCGCCCCCCCCCCCCGACTCCGATTAATTCAGTACCAGCACCGTGTAGCTGTACTTCAGCGTCTTCTCCTCGCCGCCCTTGAGAGGCAGGGTCCACGTCAGTTCGTTCCGCTTGTTGATGGTGTGGACGCCTTCCACCAACAGGTTCGACTTCGGCTCCCCTTCGGCCCTCAGCAGATCCCCGGAGAACTTCCGGCGGATGACCATTTGGATCGCCTCCTTGCGGTTGTTGCTGACCGCCACTTCGCCTTCGACGGTCGCCTTGCGGTACTGCTGGCTGCCGATCCAGACGAGGTCGCGGTCGCCGCTCGGCTTCTCATTCTCCACCGCGCGGGTCCGCACGCTCAGCGCCTTCTCGACACGCAGGACGGTCTCTTCGCCGGGGTTCACCCAGAAGCTGGTCCGCTGGCCGTTGAACGCGCCGTTGGCCACCACGGTGGCCGGGCCGGTGCTCATCGGGAACGTCAGCGGGTTCTTGAACTTCAAGGCGTCCCACGCCTCGCCGTCCTCTTCGCTCCCCCGGCCGCCGCGATCCTGATACCCACCGTACTGGTCGCGGGCGTCGGCCACCGTCCACTCGACGATCCGCTGGTAGTCGGCTTTCCCCTTCGCCACCGTCAGCGCCAGGGTTTCGCCGTCGGCCAGGGTCCGTTTGCCGATGGGCTGGTAGTGCAGGTCCACGCCTTCACCGGTCGGCGTTGCGCCGAGGGCCGTGGACACCAGCGAACGGAAGTTGCCCATCCCCTGCTGCATCGCCACGGAGTTCGACATCACGTCGGCGTCGAACCCGCCGTAGCGGTTGTTGAGTTCGGCGAAGAATGTGGCAAGGGTCGTGTGCGGGCCGAGCAGCGACCGCACGCGAGCGTACTGCACGTTCGGGTAACCGGAGATCAGCCGCACCGCCGCGCCGTCGAGATCGGCCAGTTCGTTCTTGACGACGGCGTGCTGCTCCAACGTCAGCGACTTCGGATCACTGATGTCCAGACGGTAGCTGGGTGCCCACGACAGCCCGTGCGTCAGGTACCGCAGCGTCACCTTCGTCTGCTCCTTGTCGGTGTCGGCGAGGGTCAGCACCAGTTGGGGGCGTTTTCGCTTCACGGTCGCGTCCTTGTCCTCCGTCACTTCCACCGATGAAACGTCGGCCGGATCGACGAATACCCGCCCGCGCCCGCCTTGCAGCACGAGGAACCGCTGTGGCACGGCGTCCTGTCCCTTCGCCGGCTTCAGCTTCAACATCACGCCCTCGACGGACTTCGGGGTTGCCCCCTTCAGCACGAGGGTGACGTGCTTCCCGGCCAGGTCTTCCTGAAGGTTGCCGCTGCCGGCCTCGTCGGCGGGGATGGTCACCTCCCGCACCTTCACGGCCGCTTCTATCTTCGCCGCGCCGGCGTCGAGGTGGAAGGTGCCATGGACCGGTGCTGGCACCGAGTCGAGGAGGTACTCTCCGGCTTTGCCGAGGGTGACTTCGCACGTCAAGACGGCGAGGCCGTTCTTGAACAGGTCCACGGCGACGATTTTGCCCTTCGCGGGCGTCTCGGCGGAGCGGGCGGTCGGCGCTGCCAGCGCGATGCCGGCGAGCAGGGCGAGTCGGGAGAGTCGCATGGTTGGAATCCTCCGGTGGGGATGAGCGGAGTCATCATACCGGCGGGGGCGCGGGTCGCTTCACTGGTGACACGGCCGTTACAGCAAGTCGGGGCGATGAGAGTCGCATGAGACTTTCCAGAACCCGCGTGACGAAACAGTGGCGGTCGGGGTATCATCTCAACAACTGGCGACCCCAGCACTCCGAGGGACTTCCCGTGACCCCCCACTTCTGGCTCCGCGCCGGCCTCGTCGCCGGTTGCCTGCTCCTCGCCGTCGGTGAGAGTTCCGCCCAGCGCGGCGGGTTCGGCGGTTCCGCCGAAAGTCGCTGGGCGATGTTCGCGGGCAACGCCGACAGCATCGATCTGAACGACCCGAAGAACGAGAGGATGCGCGGGATGTTGGCTCGGAAATACCAAATCCCGCCGGACGGGATCTTCCGCAAGTCAGCCTATGTCGAGCAAGTCAACCGGATGAGCGGCGGCCCCCCCGGCGGGATGATGGGTGGACCGGGGGGACCGGGCGGCTTCCCGACGGCTCCGGGTGCCCCCCCAGGACCGACATCGACCCCCGACGGCAAGATCGTCGTGGTCTCCCCCGGCTCCGAGCAGACCGCCCCGCCGAGTCCGGGTTCCCCCGGCGGCTATCCCGGAAGCAGCCGCGATCGCGGAGACCGGGGGGACCGCGGAGACAAAGACCGAGGCAGCGGCGATCCGCGCCGTGACGGTGGCGACCCCAAGCAGGGTGGCGACCCGATTGAAGACCCGCGGCCGGTCGTGTACCGCTACGGTAGCCAGCCGAAGGACGCCCCGTCGTACTTCAACGACCTCGACAAGGATCACGACGGCCAGATCAGTTTGTACGAGTGGCGCACCGGCGGTAAGCAGGTCGATGATTTCGTGGCCCTCGACTTGAACAACGACGGTTTCCTGACGGTGGACGAGAACCAGCGGGCGATCCAGTTGGCCGCCGAGGAGAAAGACGGCGGGAAGAAACTCGACCCCCGTTCGAGCGGCCGAGGGACATCCGGCACGACTCCCGGCGGCGGATCGCCTTGGGGCAGCCGAAGCAGTTTCGGTGGGCGAGGTGGCCCGCCGCAGACGGGTGGCGAACCGCCCCGCGAAGAGCGGTCGAGCAAGGGTGGGCGCACCAAAGGTGATCGCTGAGTCGCAGTTGCGACAGCCACACGCCCCGGCCATCGGCCGGGGCTTTTTCGTGAACCCCCATCCCGGCCGCGACTCCCTACCCACGCCCGATTCTCCCGGAGTGCGTGTCATGGCCAAAGTCGTTTACTACCGCCAGTGTCGGTTGATTCGCCCCATCCCAGCGGGTGAACAAGTCGTCGTGTCGTGGATTCCCGACCTGTTCGCCGACCAAGATCGCGTCGTGAAACTCAAGGACGCGGACGGCGTGTGGTCTGACGGCTGGCGCGTGGCCGAGGTCGGTTCCAACCGCCTGCCGGCGCGTGACGTGCCGGACTTCCACGAGTTGAGCAAGGCCCACCTCCGCGCCACCGGCGACGCGGCCACGGCATGACGTTCGGCCGCGCCGTTGCCCCTTCACATCGCTACGCTGAACAGTCAAGGCGAATCGGTTTTGTTGGCCCGCCGCGCCAGTAAGAAACGTATTGCTGGGCGTCACTTGCTGGCGCGGCGGGCTAACGAAACCACGAACCGGGAGGGTACTGCCGTGGGCGTCGTGGTGCAGAAGTTCGGCGGGTCGAGCGTGAAGGACGCGGAGAAACTGCTGGAGGCGGCGCGGAAGGCTATTCGCGCCAAGCACGGCGGCAACCAGGTCATCGTCGTGGTGAGCGCACAAGGCAGCACCACCGATGACCTCATCGCGAAGGCGGCGGAGATCACCGCCAGCCCGTCCGCCCGCGAGATGGACATGCTCCTCGCCACCGGCGAGCAAATCTCCATCGCCCTCACCGCGCTGGCCATTCAGGAGTTGGGCGAGAAAGCCATCAGCTTCACCGGCCAGCAGATCGGCATCGTCACCGACAACACCCACCGCAAGGCCCGTATCAAGTCCATCGACACCCGCCGCATCAGTGAGGCGCTGAACGACGGCAACGTCGTCGTCGTGGCGGGCTTCCAGGGGATTGACGAACTCGGCGACATCTCGACGCTGGGCCGTGGCGGGTCCGACACCACCGCCGTCGCCGTCGCCGCCGCGATGAAGCAGGCCGGGGCCGAGGTGCGGTGCGAGATCTATACCGACGTGGACGGCGTGTATACAACCGATCCGCGCATCGTCCCCGACGCGCGCAAGATGGACGCCATCAGTTATGACGAGATGCTGGAGATGGCCAGCATGGGCGCGGGCGTCATGCACAGTCGGAGTATCGAGTTCGCCAAGAAGTTCGACGTGCCGCTGATGGTGCGGAACGCGCAGTCGGACGCGGTCGGGACGTGGATCGTCCCGGAGGCGGCGTGGATGGGTGAGATCCCCGTGTGTGGCGTCGCGCTGGCCGCCGACGAGGCCAGGATCACGCTGGAAGGGGTGCCCGACCAGCCGGGCGTCAGCCACGCCGTGTTCAACGCCCTTTCCAGTGCCAACATCGCCGTGGACATGATCGGCCAGAGCGTCGGCGACGGCGGCAAGGCGACCATCGGCTTTACGGTCATCAACGCCGAGTTGGAGCGGACGAAGAAAGTCCTCGCCCCCATCGTGGCGTCACTGGGCGCGAGCCTGAACGTCACCGAGCGGGTGAGCAAGGTCAGCGTCGTCGGGGCCGGGATGCGAACCGTCACCGGCGTGGCCGAGCGGATGTTCGACGCGCTCGCGGCCGACGGCATCAATCTGAAGATGATTACCACCGGCGACATCAAGATCAGCGTTCTCATTGAAGAGGACGCGACCGAGACGGAAATCGAGACCACCGAGCCGGCGAGCCGGGAGAAGATCAAGAAGGCGCACGAGGAGAGCAAGAAGGCGGTGCGGGGGCGGAAGGCGCTGCGGGCAGTCCACCGGGCGTTCGGCCTCGGCCAACCGCGGAAGGGGGCCGGCCTGCCGACCAATAGCGCCACCCCGAACGGCTTCGCCGTTCGTCCGTCCCCGGTGGTGTCGTCCGACGCGCACTCGCGCGAGTCCGCCGTCGCCCGGTTGGACGGCATGGAGGACGTGCTGGTGAGCGGGGCGCACTTGAACCGCGAGGCTAGCCGCATCACCATCTTCGAGCTGCCGGACCTGCCGGGGCACTGCTCGCGGGTATTCGACGCGGTGGCCGTCGGCGGGGTGGTGGTGGACATGATCGTGCAGAACCTGACCGGCCCGGCGACCGCCGAGTTGTCCTTCACCGTGCCGAAGGCGGACCTGGCGAAGGCACTGGACCACACCCGCGAAGTGGTGGCCACCATCGACCCGGCCTGCCGGGTGGCCGGGGACGCCGACATCGCCGTCCTGTACGTCCTCGGTGTCGGCATGAGGACGCACACCGGCGTCGCCCGCACCATGTTCGGCGCGCTCGCCGCGCAAGGCATCAACATCGGTATGATTAACACCAGCGAAGTGTGCATCGGTGTCGTCATTGATGCCGCGCGCGGCGACGCGGCCCTCGCGGCGGTAAAGACGGCGTTCAACGTGGCGTGAATGGCCCCAAGGCGTTGTCCTGGGCTTTTCTGTCGCCGTCCGTCCGACGGCGGCTCTTCGGTCTTCAGTCCGAAGGACTGGAACAATCCAGCCCAGGGCAACGCCCTGGGAACTCTCGGAGACTGTCTCATGCGTGTCCTCCTCTCCCTGCTCGGAGTGTTCGCCGTGACCCTCCCCGCACTCCCCGCCGACCCACCGAAGCAGTTCACCTTCCCCGACCCGCTGACGATGGCCGACGGCACCAAGGTCGCCACGAAGGAACAGTGGGAGACCAAACGGCGACCGGAGTTGCGGGAGCTGTTCCAGGCGTACATGTACGGCCGCTCTCCGGCGGTGAAGACGAAAGTGACGGGGAAGGTGCTCTTCGAGGACGGCAAGGCGTTCGGCGGAATCGGCACGCTGAAGGAAGTGGAGCTCTCGCTCGGGATCAAGGACTGCCCGCCGATCTACCTGCTCATCGCCACGCCGAATGAGCGGCCGAAGACCGGCTCGCCGGTCTTCGTCGGGTTGAACTTCTCTGGCAACCACACGCTGACGACCGACGAGCGGGTGCGGGTGACGGACAACTGGATGTACCCGAAGTACCCCGGCGTCGAAGGCAACAAGGCCACCGCCGCCGGACGCGGGAAGGTCATGGAGAAGTGGCCGCTGGCGGAGATCGTGAAGGCCGGGTACGCGGTGGTGACGTGTTACAACGGCGACATCGAAGAGGACCGCAAGGAGGCGAACGGGCCGCTGCGGCCGTTCGTGGTGCCGCCGCCGCCCGGCGGGCTGGCCCCGGACCACACCGCCACCGTCATGCTGTGGGCGTGGGGCGTTCACCGGATGGTCGATTTCGTGACCGCCGACAAGACCTTTGATCCCAAGCGAGTCGCGGTCATCGGGCACTCGCGGCTGGGCAAGACGGCGCTGCTGGCCGGGGCATTCGACGAGCGGATCGCCTGTGTTTTCCCGCACCAAGCCGGGTGCGGCGGCACCGGCCCCAGCCGCCACGACGACCCGAAAGCCGAGAGCGTCAAGCGGATCAACACGAGTTTCCCGCACTGGTTCAGCGGCAGTTTCAAGACGTACAACGACGCCGTGGAGAAGTTGCCGTTCGACCAACATTGCCTCCTGGCGCTCTGCGCCCCGCGGCCGGTGCTGTACACGAACGCAACGGAAGACCAGTGGGCGAACCCGACCGGCCAGTTCGAGATGATGAAACGCGCGACGCCGGTGTACGAGTTACTCGGCGTGAAAGGGATGGAAGCCGCCGCGATGCCCGCCGTCGGCACGCTGGCGGACAGCCGCCTGGGGTACTGGATTCGCACCGGTCAGCACGAGCACAACCCGGAGGACTGGAAGACCTTCATCGCCTTCGCCGACAAGTGGATGAAGTGACACGGGCTGGTCGCCGGCGCGGGGTGGCAATTCCGCCTCCCGTGTCGTCGATACTCTTCTACTCGAACCGGTCCGAGTCGGGTCCGCGGTTTCACGGCCATCCGGTCTCCCCGAACGGAGTCGTTCGCCAACCCGACCGCGTCGTGGAGCCGGAACACCACCCATGCAACCCGCGGTCGTCAACCTGGTCGGCAACACCCCGCAACAGGCGGCCGGCGTTCTCACGCTGAAGCTGTTGAGCGGGGATGTCAGTGCGATCCCGACCGGGAGCGTCGCCCGCGCGGCGGTGACGTCCGTCGCCGACGGCAAGGCCGAGTTGCGGGTGAACGGGCAACCGGTGACGGTTCGTGCCCAGCCGGCCCTGACCCCCGGAACCGAACTGGCCGTGAGGGTGACGCCGAGCGGGATTGAAGCGGTCGTCATCCCGCCATCACCTTCCGCGACCCCGAATCCGACCGCCCCCACCGGAACCGCCCCTCCGGTCCCTCAGGTTCTGACCCAGTCGAAGGCCCCACCGCCGGCCACCTCGATCCCCGTCACTCAACTCGCCGCCGCCCCTACGGTCGTGCCGCTGCTCGCCCCTCAGCCGAAGACGGAAGGCGTCGCGCCCCGCACGCCGGACGGCACGGTCGCCGCGACCTCGGCCCAGGTGGCGACCCCGACCCGCGCCGCCACTCCCAGCGCTCCCGCGCCGCCAGTCACGCTCCCGGCCGTCGTTCAGCCGAACGTCCCGGCGCGGGTGGCGACCCCGGCGCTGCCGCCGGCTACCGGCCAACCGTCCGCGCCGCGTGGTCGTGCCGGTCAACCCTCCGTCGTCTCCACGCCGGCCGAATCGCCGCGCCAACCCGCCGCACTTCCCGCGACCACGGCACGGGCGACAGGCGTCGGGCCAGCCGTCCCACAGAAGTCCGCTGCTCCGGTGCAACTGTCCGTGGTGGAAGTGCTGCCGCCGACAGCCGACGGCGTGCCGCGGGTCCGCGTGGACGGCCGCCCGCCGGTCCTGGCCGAGTCGCCAGAGCCGCTGCCGCCGGGTGCGAAGGTGATCGCGCAAGTGGAACGAACCCCACAAGGGGTTCGGATCCTTCCGGCCCCAGTCGCCGATACGCCGCGCACGACCACGGCCGTCGTCGCCGCGATTCTGAAGCAGGACCGCCCGCCGCCGGCCGGGGAGGTGTTGCCGAAGCTGGCGCGGGAATTGGAATCCGTTCCACCCGCACTCGCCGCGAAGCCGACCGCCGCGAAAGCCGCGACCGAACTCCGCGAGTCGGTGCGGGCGCAGTTGCCCGATTCGCCGCGCCCGCCGACGGCCGCCGACCTCAAGGCCCTGGTGGAAGACGGCGGCCAGCGGTACGAGGCGAAGCTGGGGCGGCAGGCCGAGGGCGGCGACGGGCCGGGGCCGCGCGACCTGAAAGGCGGGCTGCTGAAACTGTTCGAGGCGGTGCCGGCGGTGGCGCACTCGCAATTCCCGGCGGCCAAAGCCACCCTGGACGGGATCGAACAGCAGCAGGCGTCGAACGTGCTCTCGCAGCAGTCCGGCGGTCCGCTGGTGCTTCAGGTGCCCTTCCCCGACGGCCCGCACTGGCGGACGCTGCACCTCGCCGTCGAACCCGAGCAGCCGAACCCGACCGCGGACGAGTCCGGTGCCCGCCCGTTCCGGATGCTCATGCACGTCCCGCTGTCGGACCTCGGCGACACCTGGATCGACGCCGGGCTGAACGGCGAGCAGTTCCGCGCCGTGCTGTATTTGGAACAGGCCGCCGTGCGGGACCGCGTCCGCGGGGAGTTGCCGGGCTTGCGAGACGACTTGAGGCGAACCGGCTTCACCGACGTGCTGCTCGACGTGCGGCCGACGACCGACCTGACCGACCGGCAGCGGCAACGGGGCGCGGCCATGTCCGCCGGCGTCCCGGTCTCCACAACCGTCATCGACGCGAGAGCGTGACCGTGGCCGAGGACACCCGCAAACGCGCCGTCGCACTGAAGTACGACCCGAACGGGTCGGGCGTCCCGACCGTCGTGGCCAAGGGCCGCGGCGCGCTGGCCGACCGCATCCTGCAATCGGCCAAGGCCAACGACGTGCCCGTCCGCGAGGATAAGGCGCTCGTCCAGGTCCTCAGCGCGCTGAAGATCGATCAGGAAATCCCGCCGCAACTGTACGCCGCCGTCGCCGCCATCCTCGCCTTCCTGTATCAGGCGAACGGGACGAAACGGCCGGGCTGAGTGCGGGTCGTGGCGTGGCCGCTGTCCCCTTCGGTCCCTACGCTGCACTTCGCCTTGCCGCCACTCACGTCCCACTCCGGTGCCTCTCATGTCCGACACCCCCGCCCCGGACACGCCGTGCGACCTGGTGATGCGCGGCGGGGTGACGAGCGGCCTCGTCTACCCCAAGGCCGTGATGGAGTTGAAGGACAAGTACTGGTTCCGGGGGATCGCCGGGTCGTCGGTCGGGGTGGTGGCCGCCGCCGCGACCGCCGCCGCCGAGCTGGGCCGCGCGAAGGGCGGCTTCGAGAAGCTGAACGCCCTCGCGGAAGAACTCTCCGAGAGCGGGAAGTTGCTGGAACTGTTCCAACCCACCCGCGCCACCGCGCCGGCGATGCGGCTGTTCCTCCGCTTGCTGGGGGCCAAATCCTCGGTCGGCAAGTTGTGGGCGGGCGCGCGTGCCCTCGGCTTGTACTGGCGGTTCGGCGTGATCGTCATGAGCGTGCTGGCCCTGTTCCTCCTCGGCGGGGTGGCGCTCGACGCGAGCCGCAGCGTGACCGGGACGGCGTTTTGGGTGTGGTACGCGGTGGCCGGCGTACTCGTCGCGCACGTCGTCGCCGCCGCCGTGGTCCCGTGGTGGCTGCTCAGCCGGTTGGGTCGGCTGACGGCCGCCGTGCGGGCGAACGACCTCGGCGTGTGTACCGGGCTGAGTCGGGCCGGGCGAAAGCAAAAGCCGGCCCTCACCGAGTACCTGCACGAGCAGTTCGCCAAACTCGCCGGTCTGTCCGGCGGCGCGGTGCTGACGTTCGGCGACTTGCGGCGGAACGCCATCGCTGGCACGGCGCGCCCTATCGAACTGAAGATGGTGACGACGAACCTGTCCACGCAGATGCCCGTAGTGTTCCCGCTCACCGGCCCGACGGTGTTCCTGTTCAAGCCGGAGGAGTTCGAGAAACTGTTCCCCGCCGCCGTCGTCGATCATCTCGTGACGCACGCCCGGAAACTCCTGCCCGACGCGCCAGCCGGGTGGTGCTACCTGCCCGCCACCGACGACCTGCCCGTACTGGTGCCAGTGCGGATGAGCCTCGGCCACCCCGTGTTGTTCAGCGGCGTCCCGCTGTACGCGGTGTCGGCGGGCTACCACCCCGCCCGGCCGCTCGCCGCGAGCGACCTCCAGCGGCACTTCTTCAGCGACGGCGGCATCGTCAGCAACTTCCCCATCCACATCTTCGACAAGTGGCTGCCGTCCGGCCCGACGTTCGGCATCAACCTCGGTGACGTGTCGGAACCGTCGACCGGGAACGACCGGGTGAGCGAAACGGTGCTGACGCGGCAGTCGGTCGGACCGGACGAAACGACGGGCGACGAGACGGAGCGCGTCCGCCTCGGCCGCGCCGGGGACGAACTGCCGCTCCCGTGGCAGGGCGTCAGCGACTGGTGGGGGTTCAGCGAGGCGATCTTCTACGCCGCCAAGAACCACCGCGACAACGCCCAGGCGGTTCTGCCGAGTTACCGCGAGCGGGTCGTCACCGTATTACTATCGGACGGCGAAGGCGGGATGAACCTGGACATGGGCCAGGATGTGGTGACCAAGTTGATGGGATATGGGACGAAGGCGGGCGAGAAGCTGCGTGACGAGTTCGACTTCGACGCCCACCGCTGGACGCGGCTGCGGATCGTCCTCGTCCGCTTGGAGGAGCAGTTGCGGGCGATCCACACGGCGTTCGGGCCGGACGGCGGGTACAAGAGCCTTCTCGCCGGCGGCGGCCCGCCGGACGGCAACTTGTTCCCGCTGTCGGCCGACGAGCGGGCCGCCGCCGTCCGCGTCCGCGACTTCGGGGCAGCCTCAACGGCACCCACGTGAACGGTGCGAGCATCGGCCAGCGGGAGCGCGACCAGTCCCCGGCCGACGCCGACCGCGCCGCCTTTCCGGAGCGCGACCTGCGGCCGGGGGACGAGGTGCGAGTCGGCGGCACGGTGTTGCGGGTTGGTGTCGAGGACGCGGCCCGGCCGACCGTGCTCGACGCCACCGGCGACTACATTCCCCTGGTGGTCGCCTGCGCGGGGTGTGGGTGCGACCTGTCGGCCGGGGTGAGTTAGCCGAGCGCCGTGTCGATCCGCTTGCGGTTGGACACGGTGTCCAGGAACCGACCTGAACCGCAGTGGGGCGCACAACTCACTGTCACAATCGCCTTCTTCTGGCGACCAATAATCCGAAACCCGAACCGACGAGAAAAACCAATGCGCTGGCGGGCTCGGGCACAGCCGTCACCGACCCCCGAACGTCGATGCCACCGTTCCCGAGCGAGATGTCCGAGGCCTGGTAAACATCACCTGCCGCATCGATGAACAGAGTGCCGGGTCCAGACAGGAACGTGATCGGGCGCGCACCTCCGTTCGCACCGGCGTCTACCGCAAACGCGATGTGGCCGAGTCCCACCGTTTGGCCGGGGGCGAGTGCGACAAACCCGGCGGGGTTGAGGGTGAAATCGGCGACCACATCGCTCAGGTTGAAGCCTTGGTTGGGGAAAGCGTCGAAGGTGAGCGTGCCCGAGCCGAAGCCGTCGAAGACGAATGCAGACGCGGTCTGGCTATCCACTCCCGTGAACCGCACGCCGGTGCCCCCGAGGGCAATATCCACCGAGAAGCCCGAAAGCGTCCGGGGCGTCGCCGAGGTGTTGGTCAACTCGACCTGAACGAACCCGGAACCGCCTGGCACCGTGGTCACGGTCCCACCGGATACGATCAGGGCTGCCCGAGCCGTTGCCGGAGAGGCACACACGGCGAAAAGGGCGAGTAGTGGTGTGAGACGGGCGGCAAGGCGCATCATGGGAATGATTCTCTAGAGGTGGCGTCAGGAATTGAACGACTGTGGACAAGCCGTGAAACGCTTGGGGGCGGACTGCCCCCTTCGTCCTATCGCGGTGTTAGGGCAATCGCCACCCAAGCCGGCGACGGGGGGCGTTGATATCGTTGATGTCAACATCTCCGTCCCCGTCAAGGTCCGCCCACAGCAGGTAGATACCGAAACCGGGACTGTGGTTACGGACGGCTACGCTGTCTTGGAGGGTGACAATACCGTCACCGTTGAAGTCCCCCGGCAGTACGCTGAAGGTGAGGGCGTAATCCCCGCCGCGGAGGTAAACCCCTCCGGCGGTGCGGACGCCATCGTTGCCGTCACCGCCGGCGGCGTCGCCGTCCAAGGAGAAGGTAAGCCGGTCGGGACCGATGGGGCTCGCCAACGTCCACGTGGCGGTTCGGGTCGCGGCGTTGTAACCGAAGGTACCGCCATAGAGGCTGACGTTGACCCCGGTCAGGCGCAGGTCGTTCGCGTCAATCGTCACGTCCTGATCGAAAACGATCTCGATGGCCGTGATGGAGGTCCACGGGAGGATGCGAGTGTTGCCCAGCAGTGAGAACGATTGCGAACCGAACCGCACCCGCACGTCGGTGACCTGAGGGGCCGGCGCGACCGTCACCGTGATGGTCTCGCTGTCGGTCAGCAGCCCGTCGGTCACCCGCACGTCGAAGGTGAACGTCCCGGCCGTCGAGGGCGTCCAACTGAACGCGCCGGTGGCGGGGTTGATGACGGCCCCGGCGGGGGCGTTCAGCAGGCTGAAGGTGAGGCCCTGGGCCGGCAGGTCGGGGTCGGTGGCGGCGGCGGTGAAGGTCAGGGTGCCGCCTTCGGCCACGCTCCGGTTGCCGATGAACCCCAGCACCGGGGCCTGGTTGACCTCGCCGACGTTGATCACCACGGTTCTGGAGTCCGACAGTGCGGGAGAACCGTTATCCGAGACGAAGAACGTCACGATGTACGATCCTGGGCCTTGGGCTTCCGTCGGCGTCCAACTGAACGCACCCGTGGTCGTGTCGAAGGAAGCCCCTGCCGGCAGACCCGATGCGGAGAAGGTCAGTGTGTTGGTCGGCAGGTCCGTGTCCGTTGCCGAGACGGTGAAGGCGAGCGTGGACAACTCGCTGACCGTCTGGGGACCGGGCACGCCGATTACCGGTGCCACGTTCACTTCCGCGACCGTCACCGTGATGGTCTCGCTGTCGGTCAAGAACCCTTCGGTGACCCGCACGTCGAAGGTGAAGGTGCCAGGCCCTTGGGCCTCCGTCGGCGTCCAACTGAACGCGCCGGTGGCGGGGTTGATGGCGGCCCCGACGGGGGCGTTCAGCAGACTGAAGGTGAGGCCCTGGGCCGGCAGGTCGGGGTCGGTGGCGGCGGCGGTGAAGGTCAGGGGGCCGCCTTCGGCCACGCTCCGGTTGCCGATGAACACCAG
>JBBRUO010000107.1:0-13169 GCA_038247725.1 Gemmatales bacterium | reverse complement strand
CGAGCTGATCTTCATCGCCACCCTGCTCGTGATCGGCCTGGTCGCCGGTTGGGTCGCCATCCGCAACTCCGTGGTCAGCGAGCTGACCGAAGTCGCCCAGGCCATCGGCTCGGTCGATCAGTCCTACAGCTTCAACGGCCTGTCGAACTGCTCCAGCATGACCGCCGGCTCCGCCGCGACCGACACCTACAACAGCGTTAACAGCGGCTTCGTCGCCGCGAACGCCAACCTGATCAGCGTCGCCGTCTGCCCGTAAATTGTCTCGCCCGAGATGATACACGAGCGGGTTCCGGCCTTCCGGAACCCGTTTCCGTATCCCGACTGACTCCCGAACGCCCTTCGCACGTCGGATCCGGCACTCACCCCCTCATGCCGCGTCCACACCGAGAACTCCCGTGTCCACGCCGGACTTTTTTCCGAACACTCCTTTTGCCTGGGTGTTCTGCGTCGCCGTCATCGCCCTGACCCTGATCGCCGCGGTCGTCGATACACGAACCGCCAGAATCCCCAACCGACTCAACTTCGGCATCCTGATCGCTGGTGTCGCCTTCACGCTCGTCCGGAGCGTCTGGCAAGGTGCCGTGGAACACCCGTTGTTCGCCTTCGACACCGGGGCGCCCTGGCTGGGTGGCCTTGACGGGGTGCTGTTCGCACTCCTCGGCTTCTTGCTCGCTTTCGGCGGCTTCTTCGCCTTCTGGATTTTCGGCCTCGCCGGCGGCGGCGATGTCAAACTGATGGCCGCCCTCGGCGCGTGGTTCGGCCCGGTCGGCTTCCTCTACCTGTGGATCGCCAGTATCGTTTCCCTGCTCTTCTGGTCCGGGTTCGTCATCGTCTTCACGCGGGTGACCGGCAAGAAGACCTTGAACGCGAAACAGCAACCGCAACTAAAGAAGGCCGGCAAACCCGTCCCGCGGAAACGGGGCATGCAAGTGACGTACTCGGTGCCCGTCGCCCTCGCGACCATCTTCGTCTGCCTGTGGGGGTACCGGTTCGACCTGCAACTCGCAACGCCCAAACCCAAACCCGTGAACCAGACAGGAGGGACCGCCGATGCGCCGCCCCAGCCGTAACCGTTCCGGACTCTTCACCGTCGAACTGATCTTCGTTCTGCCGGTGCTGCTGCTGCTCGTGTTCGCGCTCGTGGAACTGTCAATGCTGATCGCCGCCGAGCGGAAGTTGGCGGAAGTCGGTGGGGTCGTCGCCCGCACCGGCTCGCTGGGCGGCACCAACGACGACATGGAGAGCGTGATGAAGGCGGCGGCCGGGAAAAAGTGGGCTGATGAGGTCAAACTGTCGGTGTCGCCCGCCAACCCGGACGAGCGCCACCAGGGCACGCCGCTCAAGGTCACGGTGTCCCTTCCGGCCCGATACGCCGGCCCGAACCTGTTGCGGTCGATTGGCATTAACCTGACGGCGGCAACACTTGTCGGGCAAACCGTCATCATCGTTGAATGAACGGTCGGCGAAATTCTCGCTCGCCACTTGAACTGATCCGGCCGTCTGCGATGATTGGGCAACGGCCACCCGCACGAAATGCGTCCTCCCTGATCGATTCCACCTGATCGAGGCGTCAGCACCATGAAAGCTAGCACCCTGTTCGCCATCACCGTGTCGATGCTGCTCGGCCTGGGGGCCGTGGCCGGCGCGCGGTACGCCGGCCTGTTCGACAAGAAGGAAGCCCCGCCGCCGGTGAAGGAGGCCCCGATCCGGGTGCTGGTGGCCGCCGCCAACCTGTTCGAGGACGTGATCGTCACCGCCGACCAGGTGACGGTGGTCGAGATCCCGCCGGAGTCCCCGGCCTACGCCCAGTACAAGCGGGACCAGGACAAACTCCTTCCCGCCCGCCCGGCGGCCGCGACCTTCCGGGTGCCGAAGCAGAACATCGTCGCCGACACGCCCCTGTACAAGTCGCTGTTCAAGGATATGGACCTGCCGGACCGGATCACCGAGCGGCTCGATCCCGGTATGCGGTCCGTCAACGTGTCGGTGGACAAGGACAAGGCCGCCGGCGGGGCGATCCGCACCGGCGAATATGTGGACGTGATGCTCACGTCGAACGTCAGCTTCGACGGCGAGAACGTCGGCGATGGCCTGAAGACGAACTGCATCGCGCGGAATCTGAAGGTGATCATGAAGCGGAACGTCATCTGGAACGCGATGGGCAGCGACCCGGACGGCAAGCCGCTGGACTTCACCCTTCAGGCGAACCCGTACCGGGCCGCGCTGATTGCGTTCGCTTCGAACCGGGGGACGCTGAGCTTGCTGCCGACCTCCGCGCCGCCGCCGGTCAGCGGGTCGCTCAACGACCTGAACAGCCGCGAGTACGCCGACGAGCAGACCCGCGTGGACACCACCATCCGGGGCGAATACTCGGTGTCGAACACCGACCTCGTCCGCATCTTCAACCTGACGCCGCCGACGCCGGTCGAGCCGCCGCTGCCGCCGGTCGTCACCCGCAACCTCCGCGGCACCGAGTTCGCCCCGTCCAAGTTGTTCTCGCCGAACGGCGCGCCGCTCGGCGTGGCCGCTCCCGGCTCCACGGCCGACAGCCTGATGGGGCAGGGCGCTCAAGGCCGCTCCGCCGCGCAGCAAGGCGGGTTCTCCTTCACCCTGCCGAGCAACGTGAAGTCCAAGGACTGCCCCACCTGTGGGAAGAAGTGATCGCCATCCCGACGGCGGCACCGGGTCCGTCCCGGCGGCCGCCGTCTCGCTTTCCCCGACCCGTGAGTCCCCACCTTATGACGCGCCCGCCCCACCGCCGCGCCGGCCTCGCGTCCCTGCTCCTGCTGCTCCTGCTGCCGGGGTTGGTGCTGTTCGTCTTCCTCGTGCTGTCCATCGACCGCCAGCGGGTGGCGACGGCCGAGTTGCGGAACGCCGGGGTCTCGGCCAGCTTGGCGGCGGCGGCCGAGTTGGCGACCGACGACCTCCTGACTGCCGATCCGGATCGCCTGAAACCACTCCTCGAAGCGGCCCGGAATCGTGCCGGGAAAGTCGCGGCCGCGAACGCCGCCGGCGGGAAGCCGGTGGATCTCCCGGAAGTGGATGTCGAGTTCGGCCACGCGGATCGCTCGTTCGGGGGCACGTTCACCCGCTTCGACCCGACGGACCCGAAGGCGGACTGGGGCAAGCTGAACGCGGTCGAAGTGGCGACGCATCTGGCCGCGAACGCGAAGACCGTCACCCGCGTGCGAGCGATGTTCGACACGGCCGTGACGGGGTTTCGCCCGACCGCGACCCGTCCAGTTCCGCTGTCCCCGTTCGCCCTCTTGAACGACCCCACGCAGGACGCGAGTTGGACCAACGCCGTCGCCCGTGGTCGGGCGGCCGCTCCGCGCACCCTGGCCACGGTCGTCGTGGTCGTCGGCCTGCCGCCGGCGGAGACGCCCCCGCCGATCCCGGTCTTTCCGCTGGACATCGGGGCGGGCCGGTTCTCCAGTCCGCCCGCCCGCGTGAATCACCTGATCGGACAGATCGGCGTCGGCGTCCGCACCGAAGACGTGGCCGGCGGCGGGTTCGGCGGTGGGTTTTCCCTCCGCCCCGACGACGCGCGGAAACCCGTGGCCGCCGAAGCGGTCGCCGCCAGCGACTTGGAAGCGGTGGCCGCCGCCTTCCGCAAAGTGATCGGCGAGGCGCGGGTGTGGCCGCTGTTCGCGGTGGCGGTGACCGAGTCTGGGGCGGGCGGCGAACCGGTGACCGTCGTGTCCGTCAACGGGTTCGTGGCGGCGCGGCTATTGCAAGTGGAGTACGCGACCGGCGACACGGGCGTCCGCTTGACGCTCCGAGAAGCGGTGCTGGCGACGCCGACCGCCATCACGCAACCCGCGCCCCGCGACGGGGTGCGGGTGCCGCCGCCCCAGCGATCCGTCGGAAAGGTTCGGCTCGCCGGCTGATTGTTCGGCGAATGCGTGATATACTCCCTATGCCCCGTGGCGGACGGACCCGTCGCCCGTACCACTCAACGACGCCCTCGCGGCCGACGGACGTACACCGATGGCCTCCGACTCCCCCATTCACCTGACGCCGGCCCCGCTGCCGAAGCGACTGCTCAAGCTGAAAGAAGACTTGCAGAAGCGGATCGTCGAGATGCTCGACCTCTCCAAGTTGAACCGGTGGAAGCCGGATCGGCTCAAGAAAGAGGTGCAGAAACTCGCCGTCCAGCTCGCCGCCTCGTCCGCCGAGCCGATGGGCGAAGGGGAGCGGGACCAACTCGTCGCCGAAGTCATGGCCGAGGTGTTCGGCCTCGGTCCGCTCGACCCGCTGAT
Organism: Gemmatales bacterium; assembly: GCA_038247725.1. Taxonomy (GTDB): domain Bacteria; phylum Planctomycetota; class Planctomycetia; order Gemmatales; family Gemmataceae; genus JALHQU01. Next base: position 8,907 of record JBBRUO010000107.1, on the reverse strand, counting down.
GGCCGACCCGAACATCTCCGACATTCTGGTGAACGGCGCGAACACAGTTTACGTAGAACGGAACGGTCGATTGGAGTTGACGGCGGTGCGGTTCCGGGATGACGCCCACCTGTTCCAGATCGTCCAGCGGGTGGCGTCGCGGGTCGGCCGCCGCACCGACGAGTTGTCGCCGATGGTGGACGCCCGCCTGGAAGATGGGTCGCGGGTGAACGCCATCATCCCGCCGGTGTCGCTGCACGGGCCGGTGTTGTCCATCCGGCGGTTCGGCATCCGCCTCGGCGGGGACGAGTTGCTGGCCAACAGCACCATGCACCCGGACGTGCTGGCGTTCCTCCAGGCGTGCGTCCGCTGCCGGGTGTCGGTCCTCATCTCGGGCGGCACCGGCAGCGGCAAGACGACCATGCTGAACGCCTTGTCCCAGTACATCGACGACTCGGAACGGCTCGTCACCATCGAGGACTCGGCCGAGTTGAAGCTCCGCCAGCGGCACGTCATCGCGCTGGAAACGCGGCCGCCCAACGTCGAGGGGGCCGGGGAGATTCGCCAGCGGGATTTGGTGAAGAACGCCCTGCGGATGCGGCCGGACCGCATCATCCTGGGCGAGTGCCGGGGGGGCGAGGCGCTGGACATGCTCCAGGCCATGAACACCGGCCACGAGGGGTCGCTCACCACCGTCCACGCGAACGACACCCGCGACGCCCTCACCCGTCTCGAGATGATGGTGATGATGTCCGGGTACGAGTTGCCGGTGCCGGTCATCCGCTACTACATCGCCACCGCCATCACCCTGGTCGTCCACCTGTCCCGGCTGAAGGGCGGGGCGCGGCGGGTGATGCGGGTGTCGGAGGTGGTGGGACTCGACCCCGCCCCGTACGATGTCCGCGACGTGTTCGAGTACCGGCAACTGGGGGTGCGGGACGGCCACGCCTTCGGCGAGTTCCGCTGCACCGGCTACCGCCCGAAGGTGCTCGACCGCCTCCGCATGAACGGCGTCGAGTTGCCCGACGCCCTGTTCGAGGCCCGCACCATCCCCGATTCCCCGCCCGAGGGCTGACCCGCGATGTCGCTGTCGTCTCTCCCCCCCGAGGTGCTGTTCGGCGTCCTCGGCGTCCTCGTCGTGCTGGCGGTGGTGTTCCTCGTTCGAGGACTGAGGCCGTCGCGCACCCCGCCGCCCCCGCCCGTCCCGCTGACCCGCGAAGACGGGGACGAGAGCGGCATCCTGGAACGCAGCGGGGACAGCGGCGTCTTCGGCCGCGGGGAGAGTGGCGTTCTGGTGAAGGGGGCGGAAGTCACCCTCACCCCGGCCGAACTGCCGAACGGGGCGTTCGACCGCTTCGACCGCTGGTTCGAGCGGGCCGTCCGCTGGTCCGGTCTCGGCGCGTCCCCGACCGGGGCGGTGGCCCTCATGTGCCTGCTCGCCGTCGCCTTCGCCGCCGCGTTGCACCTGTGGCAGGAGCGGAACTGGCTGACCATCGCCGGCGGGCTGCTCGGCCTGATGCTGCCGCTGATCGCCATCGCCATCCTTCAGGGCCGCCACCGGCGGACCCTCCAGAACCAGTTGCCGGACGCCCTGTACCTGATGTCGTCGGCCCTCCGCGCCGGCCAGACCATCGAACAGGCCATCGAGATGTACGCCCAGCGGGGGAACAAGCCGCTGGCCGACGAGTTCCAGTACACGGCCGGGTTGATCCGCCTCGGCTGGTCGCCCACCGCCGCCCTCCAGGCCACCGCCCCCCGCGTCGGGCTGCTCGACTTCAACCTGCTCGCCTCGACCGTCGGGCTGTACGCCCAGACCGGGGGCAACTTGGCCCTGATGATGGACCGCCTCGCCGTCAGCGTCCGCGACCGCAACCACTTCCGCGGGCAGTTCGCCGCCCAGACGGCGCAAGCCCGCGTGGTGGCCATCTTCCTCGGCGGGGCGGCCCCGGTGTTCCTCATCGGGTACGCCCTGTTCGAGCCGGAGTACGTGCAGTCCTTCTTCGAGTCCACCCGCGGGTGGCTGATCGTGGCCGGCTGCCTGCTCATGGAAGTGATCGGCGTCATCTGGGTGTGGAAACTGCTCAAGATCGACTACTGACCGCGCCGGCGAATCACACGGGGGAATCGCGATGGACGGGTGGCTCGGATACGTGCTGATCGGCGTCGCCGTCATGGCGATCTCGTTGATGGTGGCCGCCGCCATCCGCTTCATCGTCAGCCGCAACCAGGAACCGCCGCCGCTCCCGGACACGGACGACTCGCACCCGGAACTGATCCTCGGGGACATGACCGACGCGCTGTCGTTCCAGATGCCCGGCGGCGGCACCCGCGACCGGGCGCAGATCCTGCCCGAGTTGCTCAAGGCCGGGTACTACCGGCCGACCGCGCTGACCGAGTTCCAGGCGGTGCGGATGGCCCTCATCCTCACCCCGCTGGTGGCCGCCGTCGGCACCGCCCTGCTGGTGCCGGCGGCGGCCATGCCGTGGGTGCTGGCCGGCGGCCTCGTGGTGGCGATGATCGGCTTCTCCCTGCCCCGCGTGTACGTCGGCATGAAGGCCACCGCCCGGCAACGGGAGGTCGAGCGGGGGTTGCCGGTGTTCGCCGACCTGCTGTCCATCGCGCTGATGGCCGGGCAGAGCCTGCTGCTCGCCATGTCGCGGGTGACGACCCAACTGAAGTTCTCGTACCCCGGCCTCGCCACCGAACTGGAAATCGTCCTCCGGCAGGCGGAGTTGCTCAACCTGGCCACCGCCTTCGAACTGTGGGCCGAGCGGTCCCAGGTGCCGGAGGTCCGCAACATCTCCGTCATCATCACCCAGTCGCAGAAACTCGGCAACGACCCGTCCACGGTGCTGATGGATTACGCCAACAACTTGCGGGTGAACCTCCGCCAGAAGGCCGACGCCCAGGCCCAGCGGACCGGCTTCTGGCTCCTGTTCCCGACCATCGGCTTCTTGTGGGTGCCGGCCATCATCATGCTCCTCGGCCCGGCGTTCTACGAGTTCAGCCAGAAGCGGGACGAGAACAAGGACACCCTTCGGGAGGGGTTCAACGCCCTCAAGGAAGAAAACCAGAAGGGGCAGACGCCTCAGGCCCCGGCCGTCCGCAACAACTGACCGCGGCGCGGTACGCCAAGGACACCATGGTCGTGACCGTGACGGGTCGCGACCGCGTCAACACATCTTGCCCGACCGAGACCACGTCGGCAATAATAGTGATCGCCGTCGCGCGCGCCGTCGCGGTCGAAACACCTCCCCGTTCCGAGTTGCGTCCATGTCCGTCGAACCCTCCCCGCCGGCGTTCGCCCCCATCTCCGTCCGGCCGAAACCCCAACCGTACCAGCCGGCCATCCGCCCGTGGCTGAAGCCGCTGCTGTGGGCGACGTTCGGCGGGTTCGCCTTACTCGGCGCGAGCGGCGTGTACCTCGCCGGCGTATCGCTGCTGAACTGGCTGAAGCCGGAGACGCTGTATACGACGCCGTTCACCTTCTGGATGTTCCTGGCGCACGCCGGGGTCGGGGTGGCCGGGGTGCTGCCGTTCCTGGTGTTCGGCCTCGCGCATTACGCCACGTCCCGCAACCGCCGGAACCGCACGGCCGTCCGCCGGGGGTTGGCCGTGTTCGGGCTGGGAATCCTCGTCATCCTCACCGGGCTGGCACTGTTCCAGTTCGAGGGCCTGCCGCAACTGCCCACCGGCACGGCGTCGCGGTCGGTGGTGTACTGGCTGCACGTGCTGGTGCCGCTGGCGTGCATCGCCATGTACATCCGCCACCGCAAGGCCGGGCCGCGGATCAAGTGGGGGTACGGCAAGGCGTGGGCGGCGGCGGTGGCGGTGGCGCTGGGCGGTATGGCGTACTTTCACGGGTACGACCCCCGCGCCGCCGCCCGGCTGGAGTCGGCCGAGGGGGTGAAGTACTTCGAGCCGTCGCTCGCCCGCACCGCCGACGGCAAGTTCATCCCGGCCGAGGCGCTGATGAACGACAAGTATTGCATCCAGTGCCACAAGGACATTTACGACAACCACCTGCACAGTTCACACAAGTTCAGCTCGTTCAACAACCCGGCGTACCTGTTCAGCGTGAAGGAGACGCGGGAGATGGGCCTGAAGCGGGACGGCCACGTGAAGTCGTCCCGCTGGTGCGCCGGCTGCCACGACCCGGTGCCGTTCTTCAGCGGCAAGTTCGACGACCCGAACTTCGACTTTGAAAAGCACGAGACCGGGCACGCCGGCATCACCTGCGTGGTGTGCCACAGCATCACGGCGGTGAACGGCCCGGAGGGGAACGCCGCGTTCACCATCGAGGAGCAGCAGCAGTACCCGTTCACCTATTCTGAGAGTCCGGCGCTCCAGTGGATCAACGCGCAGATGGTGAAGGCGAAGCCGCAATTCCACAAAAAGACGATGCTGAAGCCGCTGCACAAGACGGCCGAGTTCTGCGCCACCTGCCATAAGGTGTCGCTGCCGGTGGAGTTGAACCACTACAAGGACTTCCTCCGCGGGCAGAACCATTACGACACGTTCGTGCTGTCCGGGGCGGGGCACGGCAGCCGCAGTTTTTACTTCCCGGACAAGGCCAAAGGCGACTGCAACAGTTGCCACATGCCCCTGACGCCGAGTACGGATTTCGGCGCGAAGGACTTCGACAAGAGCGGGACGCGGAAGGTCCACGACCACCGGTTCCCGGCCGCCAACACCGGGCTGTTCGAGTTGCTCAAGCACGACCCGAAGTATCGCCACATGAGTGAAGGTTTCGATAAAGCCATTCAGGCCCACGCCGCGTTCCTGAAGGACAAAGTCGCCCGCATCGACGTGTTCGGCGTGAAGAACTACAAGCCCGACGGCACCGTCGATGACGACTCTTTGACCGTCGTTCGGCCGACGCTGCCGGCGTTCGAGGCGGGCAAGTCGTACCTGATCGAGACCGTGGTGCGGACGCTCAACATCGGCCACCCGTTGTCGCAAGGGACCGTCGATTCCAACGAAATCTGGGTGGACTTCACCGCCACCGCCGGCGGCAAGGTGATCGGCCGTAACGGCGCGTTGAGCGGCCCGGACGACACCGGCACCGTGGACCCGTGGGCGCACTTCGTCAACGTCCTCATGCTGGACAAGGACGGCAACCGCATCGACCGCCGCAACCCGCAAGACATCTTCACCCCGCTGTACAACCACCAGATCCCGCCCGGCGCGGCGGCCGTCGTGCATTACAAGTTGGATATCCCGGCGGATGTTAAAGGGCCGGTTGAGATCACGGTGAAGTTGCGGTATCGCAAGTTCGACCAGAAGTACATGGAGTACGTTCACAAGCCGTTGAACCGGCCGATCCCGAAGTTGCCCATCGTGGACATGTGCGCGGATACGGTCATACTTCCCGTGCGCGGTGGGCCGACCGTCGCGGCACAAGAATCGCCCATTCAACCCGCGTGGCAACGGTGGAACGACTACGGCATCGGCTGCTATTTAGAAGGCGAACCGGGCATGAAGAAGGGCGAACTGCGGCAGGCCGAGGTCGCGTTCCGGAAGTTGCTCACCCTCGGCGTGCCGGACGCGGTGCCGCACGGCCACACCAACTTGGCCCGCGTTTACCTCGACCTGAGCGACGCGAAGGCCGCCGCCGAGCAGGTGACGAAGTCGGGCCAATGCGACCCGCCGGCTCCGTGGTGGCTGCGGGCGTGGCTGTCCGGGTTGGCCACCGCCGAGAACGCCAGCACCCGCGCCGACTGGGACGCCGTCGCCGCCGAGTTCGCCAAGATCGTCGATCCGGCGAACCAGCCGACCGACCGGAACATGGACTTCACCAAGGACTACGTCGTCCTCGGTCGGCTGGGACAGGCGTACTTTCGGCGGAGCCAGCAGGAGCCGTCCGGGTCACCGGCGCAGCGGGAGTTCCTGGCCAAAGCCATTGACGCCTACACGAAGGCCCTGGCCGTGGACCCGGAAGACCTGTTCGCGCACGACGGACTGTACCGCTGTTACGCGGCCCTGAGCGCGGACGCACCGGCCAGTGACGGCACGGCGGCGGGCACGGCCGACGAGGTACGACGGCTCACCGGCTTACTGGAAGTCGGCCCGACCACCGACCGCGCGGCCGTCGCGGTGAAACTCGCCGACGCCGTCACCCACTTGGGCCGCAAACCGCCCGACGCCAACTCGCCCCGGCTGAAACCGTTCCAGGAGGCGCGAGAGAAGGTGCGGGCCGTTTACGCGGCGGAGACGGACCCGATGGCGAAGTCGGCGCTAGCCATGGCACTGGCGACCCTCCATCGCGAACTGCACGCACTTTTCAAGCCGGACGAACAGGCGCGGTCGTGGACGACGCAGAAATATCGCAAGGCGCACCCGGCCGCCAACGCCGCCGCCAACGCCATCGTGATTTACCCGACGAAATAGGCCTGGTAGTTGGCGACACTCTTTCGCTCCGGGTCGCGAAGGTCCCGGTCGAAACGACGTGTCCATCACCCGTGCTCAGTGACGAACCCGCCTGAGGTGTCTCATTCCGCCGCGGGCGAGCCACTTCCTCCCACCTCCCCTCGTTGAGGGGAGGTCGGTTGCGAAGCAACCGGGAGGGGAGATTCCTTCTCCCCCCAGGTATTTGAAGACTCCCCTCCCGCTGCTGCGCGGCGACCTCCCCTATTTGAGGGGAGGTGGATAGATGCCCCCCACGGCACCCGATGGGACAGCGTCAGCGGGTTTCGTTCTCAGGCCGCGGGAGCGGGCGGGACAGCGTCCGGCGTCGGCGGGGAGAAGAAGAAGGCGTGGACCAGTAGCATCCCGGCCCCGCACACGAGGCAGCAGTCGGCCACGTTGAAGATCGGGAAGTTGATCTTGTAGAAGTAGAGGAAGTCGCGGACTCCGCCGAAGACGATGCGGTCGTACAGGTTCCCCAGCGTCCCAGACAGGATCAGGCCGAGGGCAGCGGACAGCCAGCGGTCGCCCCGCGTGCCCCGCGTCATCCCCCAGATGAGGATGCCGGCCGCCGCGCAGAGGCTGACCGCCGCGAACACGGTGTTCGCCGTCGAGGTCTGCTCGCTGCCCAGCCCCCACAACGCCCCGTGGTTGACGTGCGGCATTTTCGGCGCGCTCCACGTTTGCAGGGACTGGAACCCGCAGTCGCACGGCTTCGGCTGATCGACGAACTCGGCCAGGAATCCGAACCAGCCGGGCACCACGTCGTACCGCCCGCCGTCGAGGTAGTCGGGGTGGTCGAAGTGCCACCGGTTGACGACGGCGTGTGACTCCAGCGCGCCGTCGGTCGCCGTCTGCCCGCCGTTGTACAGCCAGCGGAACACGCGGTACTTGGTCACCTGATCGGCGGTCAACCCGACGACGGCCAGCGTCAGCAGCAGCCAGCGGTAGGATCGCGTCGGCATGTCGTTCGGCACCCTGGGGGAGCGTAGGCGAGACTTTCCCGCCACGGTAGGCGGGTCGGCCCGCCCCGTCAATCGCAAGCGGCCGGGGTCACGCGCCCCGGAGGCGGGCGAAGTCGTCCCAGAAGCCGGGATACGTCTTGGCCACGCAGCCGGGGTCGTTGATGACAACGCCCGGCACCTTCAGACCGACGAGCGCCAAACTCATCGCCATGCGGTGGTCGTCGTAGGTGTCCACGGCACACCCGGTCAGCGGCTTCGGCGTGATCTTCAACCCGTCCGGGAACTCTTCCACCTCGGCACCCAACTTCCGCAATTCCGTCGCTACGGCGGCGATGCGGTCGGTTTCCTTGTGGCGGATGTGGCCGACGTTGCGGATGGTCGTCGGTCCTTCCGCGAAGCAGGCCACCGCTGCCAGTGTCATCACAGTGTCGCTGATGAAGTTCATATCCTCGTCGATGCCCTTCAGGGGCTTGCCGACCACGGTAATGCCGTCGTCCGATTCCGTCACCTCGCAGCCCATCGCTTGCAAGCAATCGACGAACATCACGTCGCCTTGCAGCATGTCGCGTTTCATCCCGCGCACGGTGACGGCCCCGCCCGTGATCGCCGCCGCCGCGAAGAAGTACGAGGCGGAGCTGGCGTCGGGTTCGATAGGGTAATCGATGTAGGTGTCGAGCGTGACTCGCTGGTTGCCGGGGACGTGGAAGGTTCCAGGCGCTGTGGTGGACACAGTTAACCCCCATTGCTCCAGCATCCCGACCGTCATGCTGATGTACGGCTCCGACACGGCCCCACCTTCAATCCGGATGGTCGTGTCGCCCGATGCGAACGGCGCGGCCAGCAGCAAGGCGCTAAGGAACTGACTGCTCTTGTCGGCTCTAACCGAGACATGGCCGCCGCCCAACCCGTTCGCGCGAATGCGGATCGGCGGGCACCCGGTACCATTCTCGCTTTCGGCGGTGACACCCAACTGTCGCAGCGCGTCCAGCAAATCTTGAATCGGTCGCTCCCGCATCCGGGGCACCCCGTCGAGCCGATACTCCCCCTGCCCCAGCGAAAGCATGGCCGCGAGGAACCGCACGGACGTTCCCGAATTGCCGACGAACAGGTCGGCCGAGGTCGCGGGAATGATCCGGTCGGATTCGTTCTCGTGAACAGTGACGGTGTTCGCGGCCCAGTCCGCTGACACGTGGAATCCCAACTTCGTCAGGCAGTCGAGCATCACTTCCGTGTCGTCGCTGCGCAACACGTCGGTCAGGTGGCACGGCCCGTTGCGGCTGCACAGCGCCGCCAGCACCAGCGCGCGGTTGGTGATGCTCTTGCTGCCCGGCACCGTCACGGTGGCGACGGGGGGCGAGGTGAGCGGTTGGATGGCAAGCGATTTCGGGTAGTTCAATTTTCCTCCTCACCCCACTCTTTGTTAGCCCGCCGCGCGGGCAAGGGACCGACAACTCATACACGCGCTCGCTGACCCTGTCCCAACGTGGGCGGAGAGGGGAACGCAATACACCTCCCCTCGTTGAGGGGAGGTCGGTTGCGAAGCAACCGGGAGGGGAGT
>JBBRUO010000106.1:0-13226 GCA_038247725.1 Gemmatales bacterium | reverse complement strand
GGCCGGGGGGTGAGGTCTTCCAATCGAATTCTACCACGCCCGGCGGCAACCATTTCACGCGGTTCGCCGGAGAACTGGTTGACGCACCATACCCGCTACGGCGACAATACCATCCTCACCAGACGAGTCGGGTCGAAATTGCCCAGCCCGCCGATGCCGACGATCCGGCAAAATCGGACGTTTCGCCTCCGCCGGTCGCCCTCCCACTCTCCCGGAGCCGCACCCATGCCCCTTCTCCGCCTGCTTGTCGGAGTCCTGTTCGCCGGGGCGGTCGCCGTCGGGCAGCAACCCCTCCCCCCGGAGCAGCAGGCCGAGGCGCTGGTGACGGCCGGGCAGAAGGCGTTCGCGGCGGGGGATTTCGGCACCGCGAATCAGCGGTATATGGAGGTCATCCAGAAGTTCGGCAACACCCGGCAAGCGCTGGCCGCGCGGTACGGGTTGGGATTGGTCGGGCTGAGCACCCCCGAACCGGACTTCGCCAAGTGCGTCGAGACGTTCACCCCGGCGGCCAACGACGGCGGTTTCCCGCAACGGGGAGAAGCGCTGTACCACCTCGCCGTGTGCCAGCGGGCGCTCGGTTTGAAGGAGTTGGCGAAGCCGGCGAACAACCCGCAACAAATCCAACAAGTGAAGCAGGCTTCGGACCAGAAGTTCCAGGCTGCGCAGCAGGCGTTCCGCGGGGCGATGGACTGGTTCGCGGGGGCGAAGCAGGACGACTGGTCGGCCCGCAGCCGGTGCGACATGGCCGAGATGGACATCCGGCTGGGCAAGGTGAAGGACGCGCGGGCGAACTGCGAGTCGTTCACCAAAGACCCGAAACTGGTGGACAGCAAGCACAAACCGCTCGGCCTGTACTACCACGGCCTCGCCAGCTTCCTCGACCGTGACCTCCCGGCGGCGGGGCGGTCGCTGAACCAACTCGCCCCGTTCACCGACCCGGCGTTCGGCCTGCACGCCCACTACCTCATCGGCCGGGTGCATCACCTGTCGGACGAGAAGCCCGAAGCGTCGGTCGCCTACGCGGCTGTGCTGGCCGACTTCGAGAAGGCGAAGCTCGCCGCGATCGAAGCGCTGAAGCAGCCGGACAAGTTCAAGACGCAGCCGTTCGAGTTGGCCCGCCTGCGGGCGGTCGCGACCGGGCCGCTGCCAGACTACGTTGCCGGGACGAACTTCCATCTGGCGTGCATCCAGTACGAGACCGGCAAGTTCGCCGAGGCGCTGACGAAGTTCCAGGCGTTCGCCACGGCGTTCGAGAAAGACCCGCTCGCCCCGGACGCTGCGCTGCGGGTCGGGTTCTGTCAGGTGCAACTGAACCAGTTCGACGACGCCGTGAAGACCCTCCAACCGCTCGTCGAGAAGACCCCCCGGCTGGCCGATCAGGCGCAGTTTTGGTTGGGCAAGGCTCAGTTCGGCTTGGCGCAGGCCGCCGACCCGAACAACCCGACCGACCGCGACGCCAAGACCAAAGCCGCCCTGGCCACGTTGAAGAAGGCCGTGGAGCGGACGACGCAACTGGCCCAACAGAATGACCCGGACGCCAAAGACCGCCGGGGCGAGATGCGGCTGGAACTGGCCGACACCTTGCTCGCGGCCGGGCAGTACAAGGAGGCGATGACGCTCTCCGAGCAGTTGTGGAATGAAAACGCGCTGCCCGGCCGCAAGGAGGAGTTGCTCCAGCGGGTGGTCGCGGCGGCGGGGGCGGCCGGCGACTTCAACAAGTCCGACGAGCGCGCGGCCGAGTTCCGCCGCACCTTCCCGCAAAGCACCCTCACCCCGGCGGTGGCCTTCCGCGTCGCCGAGAACGCCTACGGCCGGACGCTGGCAGCGGCCAAGGATCGCAACCGCGCCGCCGAATTGAAGCAGCGGCTCGAAGAGGCCACGACCAGGTATCAGGAGGTCGTCGAGAAGTACCCGGAGTTCGACCGCGTGGCGCACGCCAAACTCGGCGTCGGCGTCTGTCAGGCGCAACTCGGCAACCTGGACGCGGCAATCAAGGCACTGGAAGGAATCCCCGGCCCCGATCGCAGTGGCGAACTCGGCATGGCCGCGTACCTCCTCGCGGACTGCCTCATCCGCGTGGCCCCGACCAAGGCCGAGGACGCGCTGCAAGAGAACCAGATGCGGGAGAAACTGACCGCCGCCGTGGGGATGCTCGACGGCTTTGTGGCTGGCAACCCGAAGGCCGCCGAAGCGCCCGCCGCCCTGCTCAAACTCGGCTACTGCCAGAAGCGGTTGGGGGCCGGGCTGGCCGACCCGAACGAGCGGAACCAGACGCTGCAGAAGGCCCGCGAGGCCTACGAAAAGCTGGTCAAGGACTACCCGAAAGACCCGCTCGCCGGGCAGGCCCGCCTGGAAGCCCAGAAGGTGCGGGCGCTGCAAGGCGACCGCGGCGGGGCGATGAACGAGTTGCGCGGCTTCCTCACCAACGGCGCGACCAGCAACGACCGCGTGGCCCCGCTGGCGCTCCTGCACCTGGCGACCCTATACCGCGAGCAGAACCAGCCGGCCGAGGCCGCGAAGGTGCTGGACGAACACCGCAAGCGGTTCGAACCGGAGTTGGCCAAGGACCCCGAGCGGGCCGAGTGGGTCGGCCTGTTGAAGTACCACCACGGGCTGGCCGTCTTCGAGACGCAGAAGTACGCCGACGCGCGGAAGTTGTTCGACGAGGTGATCCAACAGAACAACGGCAAGCCGGTCGCGGCCGAGGCGGCGCTGCGAAGTGGCCAGTGCAAACTGCAAGAGGCGAAGAAGGCCATCCAGGACGGGCAGCAACTCCGCAACCAGGCCGGGAACGACCAGAACAAGAAGAACCAGGCGGACCAAAAGATTCAGCAGGGCCGCAACGCGATGCTACAAGCCGCCGACGAGCTGGTGAATCGTGCGGACCAGTTCCGACCGGCGCTGCCGACCGGCGACGGCCGCGCCCGGATGCTGTACGACGCGGCCTGGGCGTATCGGGAATTGGGCGTCGAGGACGTGGCCGCCGCCCGCGAACACCTCCGGCGGGAGGCGCACGGCAAGCTCGTGGAGGAAGCCAAGAAGAAACTGCCGCCGAACGCCCCGCCGCCGAACGTACCGGTGCCAGAGATTGACCGCGCCAGCGTGCCCGTCCAGCGCGGCGAAGACCGCGCGCTCAACGCCTACAAGAAGCTGTTCGACGAGTTCCCGGACGCCGCCATCGGAGTCGATGCCCGGCTAGAGTTGGCCGAGATGCGGGCCGAGCGGAACGAGCACTCCGAGATCGTGAAGGTGCTGAAGGAAGCGCTCGACAAGGAGCCGACGGATCGCCCGGTGCCGGCGGATACGGTCGAGCGGGTGCGGTTGCGATTGGGGGCCAGCCTGTACGCGGTGAACGACTTCGCCGCCGCCGCCTCGCAGTTCGAGGGCGTGGCGTCGAACCCCAAGTCGCCGTACTTCGCGCAGGCGTTGTACCGGTGCGGGGAAAGCCTGTTCGCCCAAGGCGAGTACGCGAAGGCCGTTGAAAAACTCTCGCCGTTCCGCGACAAGGGCGAGTTGCACAACGTCGGTGGTATCTCGGATCGCGCCATGTTGCGGTTGGGCTTCGCGCTGATCGCGGCCAAGAACCCGGAAGCCGGGCGGCAGGCGCTGGAAACCATGCTCCAGCGGTTCGGGGCCGGCAACCCGTTCGCCGCCGAGGCCCGATTCGGGTTCGCCCAGGCCTTGTTCGCCCAAGGGAAGATCGACGAGGCGGTGAAGGGGTTTGAGGCGGTGATCGCGGCCACGCGGTCGGACCTCGCGGCGCGGGCGCAGATGGAAATCGGCCGGTGCCGGATGACCCAAAAGAAGTTCGGCGACGCGGCCAACGCCTTCCTGGTGGTGCCGTACACCTACGACTACCCGGAGTTGGCGAACGCCGCGATCCTGGAAGCCGCCCGCGCCTTCGAAGACGACAAGCAGTCGGAGCAGGCCAAGCGGCTGCTGACGAAACTGATGAAGGACACCCCGGCCGATTCCGAGTGGCACAAGGCCGCGAAGGACCGACTGGGGAAGTTGAAGAAATGATGGGACCGACCACCGTCCAGGAAGAGGAACGCGGATGACGCGGACTCCGGCGCGGATCAAAGCAGGGATCAAACCAAGAATTGATTTCTTCCGATTGTCTTCATCCGCGTTGAAATCCGCGTCATCCGCGTTCCACGGACTCCTTCACACACCCCCGGAGGCCACCGATGGCTCGCTTCCTGTTCGCCCTGCTCGCGGTCGGGTACGTCGTCGCCCCCGCGCCGGCCTACGTCGAAGCGCCGATGTCCCTCGGCGCGCTCGTCCAGCAGTCGGTCGTCATCTGCTCGATGGTCGTCACCAAGGTGGACAAGGCGAACAACCTGATCATCTTCCAGAAAGTCGCGGACATCAAAGGGAAGCACCCGCAGGACACCATCAAACACAACATCGGCAAGGGCGGGCTGCGGCCCGGCGAGTGGCAGGAGATCATGACCTGGGCGGAGGTCGGCAAGCCGGCCATCTTCTGCCACAACGGCAGCGCCTCCGAGACGTACATCGGGCCGACGTGGTATCAGGCGTACCCGAACGGCGAGTGGTGGGGCATGTCGCACGGCGAGCCGTTCCTGCTCCGAACCTACGCCGGCAAGGTGGCCAAGTTCCCGCAGATCGTCAAGGACATTCTGGACAACAAGGAGGTTTCCGCGCCGTGCAGGGCGGACGGCGATAAGGAGGCGCTGCACAAGAAAACGGCCAAGATGCAGCGGATGAAGGTGAGCCTCAAGTTGCAAGACTACAACCCGAAGCGGGACTTCATCTCGTGGGGCGGCGGCGGGGACGACATCCGCCGGGTGGAGGGGATGCCGGGGTTCGAGAAGTTGGCCCCCCTCGGCACCACCGCGGCCGACGCGCAATCCGTTTCGGTGCTGGACTTTGATGGCGACGGCCGGCCGGACATCTGCCTGTGCGGGGCGAACAAGGTCACGCTGCTGAAGCAAGAGGACGATGGGTTCGCCGACGCCGCCCTGCCAGGCTTCACCGGCGGCGGGCGGGCGGCGGTGTGGGCGGACTTCGACGGCGACGGGCTACCCGACCTGCTGCTCGCCACCCCGACCGGGTTGCGGTTCTTCACGAACCTCGGCAAGGACGGGTTCCGCGACGACACCGCACTACTGCCGCCCGCGGCCGGTGCTATCACCGCCGCCGCTTGGGGCGACTTCGACGGCGACGGCAAGCCGGACATCCTGTACGCCACCCCCTTCAACGGCCTGCGGCTGCTGAAGAACGTCCGCACGGCCGAGGCCGTCGCCACTTTCGCGCCGCCGAAGTTAGGGCCGTGGCACGCCGCCGGGCCGTTCGCCGCGAAGGCCGGGGACGACCACTTCGGCACCGCCTTCGGGCCGGAAGGGGAAAAGGAAATCGACCTCGCCAAGGCCCATCCGGGCAAGCAGGACAAACCGGTGAAGTGGGTGGCGAAGCCGTACACGGACGGGCAGATCAGCAACTTGCAGGAGTTCGGCGGGAATTGCGCGGCCTTCGTCACCCGCGTAATCGAGTGCGCGTCCGCCGCCGAACTGCCGATCTCGCTGGGGAGCGACGACACGCTGACCGTTTGGCTGAACGGCGAGAAACTCCACAGTGAAAACGTCAGCCGCGCCTGCGCGCCGGATCAGGCGAAGCTGACACTCAAGCTTCGCAAGGGGAAGAACCACCTGCTGCTGAAGGTGTGCAACGGGGACGGGGACTTCGCGTTCTACTTCAACGCCGGCACGCCCACCCTCGGCAGCGACCCGCTGTTCGCGGACGTGTCCGCCGCGTGGGGGTTGGGCGACGCCGGCATCGCCGGGAACACGAAGGGCGATTCCCTCGCCGTGGCCGACTTCGACAACGACGGCAAGCCGGACGTGCTGTTCGGGACCGGCACGGGGATGGTGTTGCGGAACCTCGGCACCAAGTTCGAGGTGGTCGCGTCGGGCGTTTCGTACAAGACCGGCAAGGTCGGCCCGGCGCTTTGCGACTTCGACGGCGACGGGCTGGTGGACGTGTTCGTTCCCCAAGCAGACGGCGGGTGCAAGCTGTTCAAGAACGCCGGCGGATGCAAGTTCGCCGACGTGACCGCGACGGCTGGCGACCTCGGCAAGAACCTCGGCTGCGCGGTCGGCGCGGCGTGGGGGGACTTCGACAACGACGGCAAGCCGGACCTCCTCGTCACCTGTTTGAAGGGTACCAACCGGTACTTCAAGAACAACGGGGACGGCACCTTCGCCGACAAGTCCGCCGCCGTCGGCATCCATCAGAAGGTGTACAACACACAGGCCGCCGCCTTCCCCGACCTGAACAATGACGGCCGCCTCGACCTGGTGCTGCACAACGAGGGGCAAGAGTCGGTGGCGCTGTTCGGCGGCCCGGCAGACGCCAGCAAGTGGACGCCCATCGTGGTCAAGCTGCCGAAGGAAGGCAGTGGTGTCGGGAGTCGCGTGGTAGTGAAGTCTGGCACCGAGACCGTCGCCCGCGCTCAGATGTACGGCGGCGACGGCCGCGGCGGGCAAGGGCCAGTCAGCCCGCGGTTCGTGCTGCCGCCGGGCGCGTACACGGTGTCCGTCACAGGCACCGACGGCAAGACCCGCGAGAAGGCCGTCACCGTCGTCGAGAAGACGCCGATGAAAGTCGTCGTGGAGTGACAAAACCGAGAAAAGTGAAGGCACGTTTGGACAGGATCACA
This sequence comes from Gemmatales bacterium, assembly GCA_038247725.1. Taxonomy (GTDB): domain Bacteria; phylum Planctomycetota; class Planctomycetia; order Gemmatales; family Gemmataceae; genus JALHQU01. Next base: position 6,544 of record JBBRUO010000106.1, on the reverse strand, counting down.
GGATGAAAGGCAGGATCGAAGACAGGAGTCTCTTTCATCCTTGATTTCATCCTGTGATCCTGTCCATTTCTCTTGTCCTCGGCTCTCTGTCGATCCCACCGTAGGAATCTCCACGATGCGTTTCGCCTTCGCCCTGCTGCTTCTGCCGTCCGTCGCGGTCGCCGCTGACCCGGCCCCGTGGGCGACGTATCGCGGCAACCCGGCCCGCACCGGTAACACCGACGGCATGCCCGGCCCTGACAAGCCCGCCGTCCTCTGGGTGCGGAAGGCCGAGGATCACTTCGTCGCCTCGCCGGTACCGAGCGGGGAGAACCTGCTCCTGTCCGCGTTCGGCGCGTTCAACCGGCCGATGGTGTCACTCGTACCGGGCAAGACCGATGGGCCGGCGGTGTGGTCCCGGTCGGCCCCGTACCTCCGCTTCGCCACGGTGTCCTCGCCCGCCGTCGCCGGCAATTTCGTGCTGTTCGGCGACGGCCTGCACACCGACCCCGGCGGGTCGCTGCACTGCCTCACCGCCGACACCGGCCGCCCGGTCTGGCAGCTTCCCCTGCCCGGCGAACTGATTCACTTGGAAGGCGCGCCGACCGTCACCGATGGCCGGGTATACATGGGCGGCGGCGCGGCCGGGGCGTTCTGCGTCGAACTGAACCGGGCGCTGCTCGACGACAAGGAAGTGACCGCCGAGGAAGTGGCGAAGTTGCAGGAGGCGAAGTGGAAGGAACTGCTCGCCAAGTTCGAGGAGCAGAAGAAGAAAGACCCGGACTTCGCCGTGCCGCCGACCGAGGACCAACTGCTGAAGCCGTCGCCGAAGCGGGTGTGGCAGGCCGGCGAGAAGAAGTGGCACGTCGATGCCCCAGTGAACGTCGTCGGCGGAAAGGTGCTGGTCGGCACCAGCTTTCTCGACAAGGAAAAGGCCGGCGAGCGAGCACTATACTGCCTCGACGCCAAGACCGGCGGCAAGCTGTGGAGCGAGAAGTTGACGTACAACCCGTGGGGCGGGGCCAGCATCAGCGGTGACACAGTGGTCGTGTGTGGCAGTTCGGTCGGCCTGTACGTGAACGAGTTGAAGGGGGCGAAAGGCGACATCACCGCCCTGGACTTGCACACCGGCAAGGTGAAGTGGCGGAAGGACGTGCCCGGCGGGGTGGTGGCGTGTGCGGCCGTCGCGGACGGGCTGGCGGTCGTCACCGCGACCGACGGCAAGGTGCGGGCCTACGCCCTGGCCGACGGGGATCGCAAGTGGTTCTACGACGCCAAGGCCGCCTTCTTCGCACCGCCGGCCGTCGCGGGTGGGGTGGTGTACGCGGCCGACCTGAACGGCGTCGTCCACGCGCTGAACTTGAAAGACGGCGTGCCGAAGTGGAAGTTCGACCTGGGAACCGAGTTGAAGTCGCCCGGCATGGTGTACGGCGGCGTGGTCGTCCACAACGGCAAACTGTTCGTGGCGACCGCCAATTTCGAAGGCCCGCACGCCCGCAAGGGAACCTGCGTGGTCTGCCTGGGGGCGAAGTGACGGAATGACAGTGGGGTATTGTCTCGTAGCGCCGCGATGTACTGGAGGAGATATCGGGCTTGGTTTTACGCCGGGAGACGTGCTGGCGGAGTGCAGCGCAAACCCAAGGACGGTTCGAGTTCCATGCGGTCGAGTTCGACTGGATTGATGCTCCACCGCGATGCGATTTGCATGACGGATTCCTCGTTCGGTAATAGCTCCCCATCTGCCACCCCGACCTCCGTGAATGGGCCACTTTCCAACTCAGCGGCCGTGGCACGCCCTTGACTCCAGACGGTCTCCCCGCGCTCGCCGATGTAGCAGTACCCGCGTCGAAGTCGGCCGGCAGAAGCGAACCCCCAGATGTGGTATTCGGGAACCCGATAGGTGGCGAAGAATTGAACGGTTCCAATCGCTTTGCTGAGGTTTCGCAACGCCGGGCCGATGGTTTTGCCAGGTACGTGGTCAAGAAACTTGAACCACCCCCACGACGGAGCGAGAACCCAACCGTTGATCGGTTGGGTGACGAACACGTCATTGTTATAAGCGTGGGGGATACCTTCTACCCAAGTTGACTGGCCCAAGACGGACAGTCGGAGGGCACTCACGACGGCCTCGCGGCTCTCCGTTCGTGCCGCGAACCAAGCGGTCTTGTCACCGAATGGAATGGGAAGGTCTGGAACAGGCTTCTGGATGTCAGGCTTCACCATGAGAACGGTTCCGTTGAGCGAGTCACAGGTCTTCCGCGTCCAATCGATCCTGGGCCGCGTGCCGGACTCGGTGAACGCTCACGGTTTCGCCGTCGATGGTGAACAGAACGCGGAACACATGTCGTCCGCGTCCGAAGATAAGCTCCCGGAGATCGACGCCGACACCGGACGCTTCTTCCGCTAGCGCGCATCGGTTCGGGTCGTTCTCCAACGAGCGAATGGAGGAGTTCGCCCGCTGTTGCCAGCGTGTGGCTTTCGCGGCGGAAAAGTGGGTTGCGAGCCAGCCCACGTTCCTCCGAATATCGGCGAACGCTTTCGGGCGTAGGTTGATGACGAAAGCCACGGTCATCGCCCCGTCGCGGGCCACGGGAGCTTGAACTCCGCCGCGATCAGCGTCATTGCCTCGTCGAGCGGAATGCCCGGCACGCCCGCCCGCGCGTCGGCGACGGATTCGCGCAGGCTGGCCAGGAACTCCGCGCGGGTCTCGGTGTCCGGCGGTGGGCCGAGGTCGTCCTCGTCGTCGGCGAGCAACTCGTAACGGACCCGCGCCCCATCGGGCAACGCCGCCCCGTCGTCCGGCACGAGTGCCCCGTTTTGAATGGTCCCTTCAAGCAGCATTGGGAAAACCTCCTGCGGGCGAATCGGTATCACTTCGCCGCGTCGGTCGGCGGTTTGGTCTTCTTGACTTTCTTCACCTTTTTCGGCGGCGGCACGTAGGCGGGGATCTCCATGTTCGACTTGGAGAGTTCCCGCAGCTTCGCCCGCGCGCGGGTGAGGATCGAGCCGATGGTGTTCACCGGCACGTTCAACTCGGTGCTGATCTCCTCGTAGGTACGGCTCTCCAGGTAGTACAGCCGGACGATCTCCCGCTGCTGGCCCGACAGCCGGCGGAGCAGGGCGTCTACCTCGTCGAGTTTCTCCATCCCCTTGGCGGCGGCGGCACTGTCGTCCGACTCCTCCTCGGGCCGGTGCGTCACCCCCTTGCGGATCTCGTCCCGCACCGCCTGCCGGCGGGTCAACTCGTGGACGCAGATCCGCCGGGCGATGACCGTCAAGTACGTGGACAGGCTGGCCTCCCGCTTGAACTCGCGGAGGGCCTTGTAGTTGTCCGCTACCAGTTGCACCAGCACCTCGGCGGCGATGTCCTCCACGTCCTCCGGCATCAGCCGGGCGCTGCGGAGGTGGGCGGTGAAATGGATGGCGTGGTAGATGAGGCTGAGGTAGCGGTCCACGAAGTCGTTCCACGACCCCGGCTGGCGGCTGAGACACCGCTTGAGGAGGTCGTCATCCACGTCGGTGAGGGCCACGGCGAGCCTCGGAATAAGGGGAGCGCGGGTGGGCGGTTCGAATTCAGGCTAAGCGATCCGCTCCGCCGTCTCAACCCGCCGACTGGTGCGAATGCCTACCGACATCCTAGACCGACCGCTACGGCCGGAACAGGCGGCACGCCTGGCGGTGGTGGCGGATCGTGGCCGCCGGCCTACACTTTACCTCCATGAAGTTGCTCCGTCTCGAAACCGACCTGCTCCGAATCCCGCTGCGGCGGCCGGTCGCGATGACCGCCCTCCAGGAGCCGCGGCCGACCTCCTCTGTCGAGGTGGTGTTGGTCCGCGCCGTCACCGACGGCCCGCACACCGGCCTCGGCTTCGCCTACATCCTCGGCGGCGGCGCGACGGCGGTGCGGTCGCTCATTGACACCGCCGTCGCGGACGTGGTGGTCGGGGCGAACCCGTTCGACGTGGAAGCCCACTTCTTGCGGGCCTCGGCGCACCTCGACGGCCTCGGCTTCGCGGGACTGGCGGCGCGGGCGTACGCGGCCGTCGATTTCGCCCTCTGGGATTTGAAGGGGAAAGCCGCTGGCCTCCCGGTTCATCACTTGCTGGGCGGATACCGGCGGGCGCTGAAGGCGGTGGTGTCGGACACGGCGAGCGGGGTGCTGGGGTCGAAACAGGCGATCAAGGAATCGCTGGCCGCGCTGGAGGCCGGGGCCGCCGGCATCCAGATCGAAGTCGGGTGCGACGACCCGGAACTGGACGCCGACCGCCTCCGCCAACTCCGCGACGGCATCCCCGATGGGGCGTGGTTCGAGATCAACGCCGGCGGGCGGCTGGATTTCTCGTCGGCCGTCTGGCTGGGCGTCACCGGCACCGAGGACTTCGGCCTCGACGGGTTCTGCGACCCCCTCCGCCCCGGCGAACTCGGCGACCTGAACCGCCTCATCAACCGCCTCGATGTCGGCGTGTCGGTCGGGGCCCAATACGACCGCCCGGCCGACTTCCTCCGCGTTCTCGACGCCGGCGGTGTGTCGGCCATCCGCCTCGACCCGCTGCGGTTGGGCGGCATCACACCGGCCCGGAAGGTGGCTGCGGCCGCCGAACTTCGGCACATCGCCATCTACCCGGTCCGTTTGCCGGAGATCGGCACGCAACTCGGGGCCGCCTCGGTGTACGGCCGGCTGTGCGAGTACGTGGACTGGTTCGCCGAGTTGTTCGCCGGCGGGCCGAAGTTCCACAACAACCAACTGATGGCGTCCGCCGACCCCGGCCTGGGCCTGACGGTGAACGAAGCGTACGCGGCCAAGTGCCGGGTTTGACATCCCCCTGAGGTGAGCGACATGGCGAATGATCCCGACAAGCGGATTCAGGAACTCCACCTGACCCTGCCCCCCGCCCCGAAGCCGGTGGCGGTGTACAAGCCGGCGGTGAAGGTCGGCAACATGCTGTACGTCTCCGGGCACGGCCCGCTGAAGCCGGACAAGACGCTCATCCTCGGCAAGGTCGGCAAGGACCTGACCCTCGACCAGGGTACGGAGGCCGCCCGGCAGGTCGGCTTGGCGATCCTGGCCACGCTCATCGACACCCTCGGCGAGTTGAAGAAGGTGAAGCGGCTGGTGAAGTCGCTGGCGTTAGTGAACTGCACGGACGACTTCGGCGACCAGCCGAAGGTGGTCAACGGCTACTCGGAACTGATGAAGGACGTGTTCGGCGACGACGGCATCGGTGCCCGCAGCGCGTTGGGAACGAACTCCCTGCCCGGCGGCATGGCCGTCGAGATCGAGGCCATCTTCGAGGTGGAGTGACGTGTGAGCGACGAGGCGGCCGCGTTCCTCCGGGCGATTGCCGCCGCCTTCGCCACGTCGGCGGCGGTCGCCGGGCGGTCCTCCCGCCGCAGGCTGAGGCATCGCTTGCAGAGGGCCACCAACTCCGGGTCCGCGATGCTGGCGTCCAGCTTGGCGACGCAGTCGGACACGTCCCCCTGGGCGGCCTTCACCCGCGTCGTCTCGGCGGAGGTGGAGACGCGGCGGAAACCGTCGTCCCCGCCAGCGGTGCCGTGGTGGTCGCCGGGTTAGCGACGGAAGCGGTGACGCCGGGGGCGTCCGGTGGTGAGGTGCGGGTGGGGTCGGTCATCGGCGCGCTCCGGGAGTCACGCCGATATCCTACCCGATCCTCGGACGGTCGTCACTTCACCAGCAATCTCCCCAGCGTGAACAGGCCGCCGGCCAGCAGCACCGTGCAGGGGAGGGTGAAGGCCCACGCCAGCAGGATCTTCCGCGCGGTGCCGGCTTGCAGGCCGGACATGTTCGCCACCATCTTGCCGGCCACCCCGCTACTCAGAACCTGAGTGGTGCGGACCGGAGCGCGGGCGAAATAGGCGGCCAGGATGGTCGCGTCGGCCACCTCGAACACGGTGACGCGGCGGAGTGGCTACGCGGCACACCAGTGGCCCCAGGACGGGGCACATACTGCCGTGGGCTGTAGTCCGACCTCCTCCGCAACTCGGTGGAGCCGATCGCACTGGCCGTCGGTACCGCCGTCCGCACCCTCCAGGAGTCTTGGTCACCACCACCTGGAACCATAACGACGTGCGGGACTGCTTGCAGCAACGGGTGGCCGGTGTCCTGGCCGAACGCCCGCCGGACCCGCTCGGCACCGTCGGCGTGATCGACGAGAACAGCACGGCGAAGAAGGGGGACCAGACAATTGTGTTCGGCACGGGAATTGCGCCGTGGCTGTGTGGTGGGCTGGCGATGGGTCCGGCCCGCCAAATTGACACCCGATCCTCCGTGCTGCCATGCCCGGCCACCGCAAACCGGCTCTTGCCGCGAAGTCCGTCGGCGGGCTGAAGTACTTCAAACGACTCCAGCCACTCTTCGAGAGACTCCACGACCTCGGCACCGACCACGACCCCGCCGGCAACCGGCACCTCCACTTCGATCACTACGCCGCCCTCATCCTCCTGTCCTTCTTCAACCCCGGCCTCACCAGCCTCCGGGCCATCCAGAAAGCCAGCGAACTCGACAAAGTCCAACGGAAACTCGGCGTCCCCCGCACCTCGCTCGGGG
>JBBRUO010000105.1:0-13313 GCA_038247725.1 Gemmatales bacterium | reverse complement strand
GTCGGTGGCGAAATCCTTGCCACCGTGTGGTAACGCGGTGGATGCTGAGTTGACAATGTCGAATGGGGAATGAGAAGCACGGACTCCGACTTGTCCTTCCTCTTTCCATTATGGATTCCGCGAAACTGGCCGCGATTCGGGTGTCAACACCCGGCGAAGCCTCGGAGATCGAAAAGATGTCTCGTATCGGCAAACAACCGGTGGTCGTGCCCACCGGCGTCAAGGTGAGCGTCGCCGATGGCGTCGTGAAGGTTGAAGGCCCGAAAGGGAAGTTGGAGACGGTGTACCACCCGAACATGACGGTCAAGGTGGACGGCACGCAACTGACCGTGCAGCGGCCGAACGACGACCGCCAGAACCGTGCTCTCCACGGCCTCACCCGCGCCCTCATCCAGAACATGGTGGTGGGCGTGACGACGGGGTACGAGAAGAAACTGAAGATCGAGGGCGTCGGGTATCAGGCGGCCATGAAAGGCACCGGCGTCGAGCTGACCGTCGGCTTCGCCAACCGCATCGTCCACACCCCGCCGGCCGGGATCACCGTCGCCGTCCCCGACCCGACCACCATCGTCGTCAGTGGCGCGAACAAGCAGATGGTCGGCCAGTTCGCCGCCGACATCCGCGCCAGCAAGAAACCGGAACCGTACAAGGGCAAGGGTGTCCGGTACGACGGCGAAGTGGTCCGCCGCAAGGAAGGCAAGGCGTTCACCAAGTAACCCGGCGGCCCTCGCGGGCTTCCTCCGATTCCCCCCGTATACCGTACACCGACCGTCGCAAGGTGCCTCCGATGGACATTCAGAAACTCAAAGCGAAGCGGGCCGTCCGTCGGAAGCACCGGGTGCGAAAGACGATACACGGGACGGCTGCCAAGCCGCGGCTGAGCATCTTCCGCAGCCACCACCACACCTACGCGCAGTTGATCGACGACGAGCGGTCCGTCACCCTCGCCGCCGCCAGCACGTCCGACAAGGGCGAGAAGGTGGAGAAGGGCGGGAATATCGAGGCGGCCGTGGCCGTCGGCAAACGGTTGGCCGAGAAGGCCAAGGCCGTTGGTATCACCGAGGCGGCGTTCGACCGCGGCCCGTACCGCTTCCACGGGCGGGTGAAGGCCATCGCCCGCGCCGCCACCGATGCCGGCCTGAAATGCACCGGCCTCGAGGACACGGAGAAGAAATCCAAGTCCGCAACCGCTGGCGCGAAGCCGGCGGCCAAGGAAGGTAGCGAGAAGAAAGCCAAGAAGGAAAAGGCCCCGGCGTAACCGCCCTGGGGAGAGCGAGAATCACACTCCCGGCTGTCCGTCATACCACACCACCCGACCGAGACCGAGGACGACCATCATGGCGAAGGAACAAGGGGATCGCGGCGGCGGTGGGGGCGGGCGCGGCGGCCGTGGCGGGCGCGGCGGTGAGGACCGCGACCAGTCCATGACCGATTACCTCGTCAAGATCCGCCGCAGCGCGTGCGTGGTGAAGGGCGGCCGCCGGTTCAGTTTCAACGCCTTGGTCGTCGTCGGCGACAAGCAGGGGAAGGTGTCGTTCGGTTACGCCAAAGCGAACGAGGTGCCGCCGGCCGTCGAGAAGGCGATCAAGGAAGGCGAGGCGATGGCCGGCCGCGCCAAAAAGATGCAACTGAAGGGCAAGACCATCCCGCACCGCGTCATCGGCAAGTTCGGCGCGAGCCGGGTGATTCTGGTGCCCGCCGGCCCCGGCACCGGTGTGAAGGCCGGTCCCGGCGTGCGGGAAGTCCTGCAGGCGGCCGGGATCGAGAACATCCTGACCAAGACGCACGGCAGCACCAACCCTATCAACCTCGTCAAGGCCACCATCAACGGGTTGCAACAACTTCGTACCCGCGAGGAAGTCGCCCGCCTGCGAGGGGTGGAACTGTAACATGGACCTGACTCACCTATCACACGGCGTCGAGAAGCGGCGCGGCAAGAAGCGGGTCGGCCGAGGCGTCGGTTCCGGCACCGGCAAGACTTCTACCCGCGGGTCGAAGGGGCAGTACGCCAGCGCCGGCGCGAACATGCCCGGCCAACTGTTCATCGGCGGGCAGACGCCGATGCACCGCCGCTTCCCCAAGCGGGGCTTCTCGAACGCCACTTGGGCGAACGTTTACGCCATCGTCAACGTCGGCGACCTCGATGCCTTCGACGCCGACAGCGTCATCGACATGGCCGCCCTGAAGGCCCGGCGGATTGTCACCGGTACCTACGACGGTCTCCGCGTCCTGGGTAACGGCACGCTGACCAAGAAGTTAACCGTTAAAGCGGATCACTTCAGCAAGTCGGCCCGCGCCCAGATTGAGGGGCACGGCGGCACCTGCGACCTGATCCCCCCGCCGAAGCCGCCGCTGCGGTCCAAGATGGGTCAAGGTAAGCGGGCCGTGAAAAAGCCCGACCCGGCCAAGTGACCGTGGAATCCGTCCGCCGGAGCGCTGTACACGAAGGGACGAACGGGGACACCGGCCGCTCGGCCCGACCTCCCGTTCGTCCCTCGTCCGTCCGCCGCCGTGACTTCTTCCGCCAGGGGTTCGCATGCTCTCGATGCTCGTCACCATCTTCCGCATCCCCGAACTGCGGCGGAAGATCTTCATCACCCTGATGTTCCTGGCCGTCTATCGCATCGGCTATTACGTGCCGCTGCCGATGGTGGACCAGGCCGCGCTCTCCGAAAAGATGCAGCAGAACGCGCAGGGTACCCTCGGCCGGGTGCTCGGCTTCGTCTCGCTGTTCTCGGGCGGCAACCTGAGCCAGTCGTGCATCTTCGCCCTCGGCATCATGCCGTACATCTCGGCGTCGATCATCATGCAGTTGTTGTCGTCGGGCGTCCTCCCGTCGCTCGAGCGCCTGCGGAAAGAGGGCGAATCCGGGCGGAAGAAGATCAACGAGTACACCCGCTACCTGACCGTGCCCATCTGCCTCGTCCAGGCGACCATGTTCGTCCAGGTGTTGCTGCGGGCGGCCGGTGACGACGGCGGGGGCGGGTACGGGACGGCCGTACCGGGGGTGAATGCCTCTGGTCTCAGCCTATTCTACTTCGGCGTCGGCGCGGTCGTCATCATGACCACTGGGTGTCTGTTCCTGATGTGGCTCGGCGAGCAGATCGACGAGTACGGCATCGGCAACGGCATCTCGCTCATCATCATGGCCGGCATCGTCGCCCGCATCCCCGAAGCCGTCGGTATCCTGCTGTTCGAGCCGGGCACCACCCAGTTCAAGGCCAGCCTGTTCACCCTCGGCTCCGAGACCGGGGACATCAGCCTGGAGAAGTTGATCATCCTGATCCTGCTGTTCCTCATCGTCGTGGTCGGTGTGATCCTGATGACGAAGGCGCAGCGGCGGATCCCCACTCAGTCGCAGAAGTTCGTCCGCGGCCGGCGGCAGTTCGGCGGTACCCGGAACTTCCTGCCCATGAAGCTGAACGCGGCCGGCGTGATGCCCGTCATCTTCGCCAGCACCCTGCTCATCCTGCCGGGGTTCGTCTTCAACATCCTGCACAGCACCACCGGGGCGGGGTGGGCGGCCGACCTGGGCAGCACGTTCCAAAATCAAGGCACGTGGATGTACAACGCCTTGTACATCTTGCTCATCTACGTGTTCTGCTACTTCTGGGTGGCCATCACGTTCAACCCGAAGGAAGTCGCCGACAACCTGAAGGATCACGGTAGCTTCATCCCCGGCTACCGGCCGGGCAAGAGTACCGCCGAGTACCTGGAGCGGGTGTTGATGCGAATCACCTACGTCGGGGCGGCGTTCCTCGCCGTGATCGCCATCATCCCGTCGGTGATGGGGATCGGGATGGGGGTGGACCCCCGCGTCAGCGTCTTCTTCGGCGGCACCGGCTTGCTGATCGTCGTCAGCGTCGCTCTCGACTTGGTGCAGAAGATCAACAGCCACCTCGTCATGCGAAACTACCAAGGGTTGACGGACGACTAGTGGCCGGCCGAGGCGGACCCACCGGCTCGGCGGCCGATGCCACACGAGAGGAAGTCCCTCGGTGGCACCGGTTGCCGAGCCGGCGAGCGTTCGGCGGCCGACATTTTCCCGCCCGGCCCCCTTGATACCGTCCCGGCGGGTCGGACAATAAAGAGTCCGTGAAAGATCCGAGCGCCCGTCGCGGTCGGCACAGCGTACGCCTAGGATCGGATCATGCGACTCGTACTGGTCGGCGCTCCGGGGAGCGGGAAGGGCACACAGGCCGAACGGCTGGTCGCCCGCCTCGGTCTGGTCTGCATCGGCACCGGCGACATCCTCCGCGACGCGATCAAACAGCGGACGCCAGTCGGACTGGAAGCCAAGCCGCTCATCGACCAGGGGCGGTTGGTGCCGGACCCGATGGTGAACGAACTGGTGGCGGAACTGTTCCGGTCCGGCCGCCCGGAGCGGTTCGTGATGGACGGGTACCCCCGCACATACGCCCAGGCCGTCGCCTTCGACGCCCTGCTCAAACAGCAGTACCTCAACCTGGACGCGGTCATCAACCTGACCATCGCGGACGAGGAAGTGGTGCGGCGGATCGGCAGCCGGCGGTGTTGCGACAACAAGACGTGCCTCACCTGCTACAACCTCGCCTTCCGCCCGCCCAAGATGGACGGGGTGTGCGACAAGTGCGGCGGGAAACTGCTCATCCGCGAGGACGACCGGGAGGAGACGATCCGCCGCCGGCTGGTCGAATTCCACGCCAACACCGAAGGCCTGCTGGCCCACTACCGGCGGGCCGGGTTGCTCCGCGACGTCCCCGCCACCGATAGCGTGGAAGTCATTTACGAGAACATCCTCCGCCAACTGCCGCCGCAGGCCTGACCCTTTTTCGGTAACACCGGCCGTCCGGCCGGTGGGTAGCCCCACCCGGTGCCATGTTTCAACGCCACAACAACCGCCCGCCGGAACTGAAATCCGCCCGTGAGATCGGCCTCATGCGGGAGGCCGGTAAACTGGTCGCCCAGGCGCTGAAGATCTGCCGGGACCGGGCCGGCGTCGGTGTCAAGACGGCCGACATCGACAGCGAGGTCGAAGCCTTCTACGCCGCCCACGACGCCACCCCGCTGTTCAAAGGGTACCCCGGCACGGTGCCGTTCCCGACCGTCACCTGCATGAGCCTGAACGAGCAGGTGGTCCACGGCATCCCGTCGGACAAGCCGCTCAAGGACGGCGACCTGCTGAAGGTGGACACCGCCTGTCGGCTGAACGGCTGGTGCGCCGACCGGGCCGTCACCATCCCCATCGGCACCGTTCGCCCGGAGCGACTGCGGTTGCTGAAGACCGCCCAGGACGTGCTGCAAATCGCCATCGACGAACTGCCCCGGCGGAAGTGGTGGAGCGAGGTGGCCAGCCGGATGCAGGCCTACGCCGAGAAAGCCGGGTTCAGCATGGTGACGAACTACGTCGGGCACGGCATCGGCCGGGTGATGCACGAGAACCCGCAGGTGCCGAACTACGTCAGCCGGGACACTCGCAAGCACGACTTCCGCCTGGAGCCGGGGCTGGTGCTGGCCATCGAACCGATGGTCAACATGTGCTCGCCGCACGTCTACACCTTGCGCGACCAGTGGACGGTCGTGACGAAGGACGGGCTGCCCAGCGTCCACGTCGAACACACCATCGCCATCGTCCCCGGCGGCATCACCATCATCACGGCCGACGAGGGGTCGTTCGACGACCCGCTCGCCACCGCTGCCGCGCCGGAACCGACGGCCGTGGTCGCTGCCCCGCCGGGGTGAGACTTGGCCGGGTACGCACGCCTACACGATGAGCGGGCTGCGGTACCCGCCCGACCGAATCCGGAGCTTTTTCATGGCCATCCGTACCATCATGCAGGACTCGGAAACATACCAGGAAATTCTCCAGGAAGGCTTGGCGAAAGGCCAGGCGCTGGCCGAGGCCGAAGGCTTGGAACGAGCCAAAACCCGGTCGCAGACGCTGCTCCTGAAGCAAGGCACCAAGCGGTTCGGCACGCCTGACGCCGCGACCGAAGCGGCGGTGAACGCCATCAACGACCTCGACCGCCTGGACTGCCTCGCCGTGGCGCTGCTCGATGTCTCCACCTGGACGGAGTTGTTGGCGACGGAGTGACCCGCACCTCGCGACCACGCCCCAACGAACTACGATTGCCCCCGTAATCGCCGCACACACTCCGCCACCCGGCGAGCGGCATCCGCCGCATCCGCTTCTATCAGGGTCGTGCCGAAGCTGAACCGCATCGCCGATTCCAGCACCGGTTCCGGCACACCCATCGCCTGAAGCACTGGCGACGGTAGCAGCGACCCACTGCTACACGCCGACCCCGTACTGCACGCCACGCCCGCCAAATCCAGCGCCATCAGCAGCAGTTCCGACCGACAGCCGGGGAATGACACGTTCAGCGTGGACGGCACGGCCTCGGCCGGCGTGTTCACGACGAACTCCACGCCCGAATCGCGGAGCGTGGTGCGGAAGGTGTCGCGCCCGGCCGTCAGTCGGGCGACGTTCTCGGCCAAGTGCGTCACCGCGTGTTCCAGCGCCACGGCCAGCCCGAGCGCCAGCGCCACCGGTTCGGTGCCCGGCCGGTGGCCGCGCTGCTGGTGTCCGCCGTGCATCCGTGGCGTCAGCTTCGTTCCGGCTTTCAGTAGCAACAGTCCGACCCCTTTCGGCCCGCGGAATTTGTGCCCCGAAGCGGTCAGCGCCGCGACGCCGAGGTCGCGGAAGTTCACCGGCATTTTGCCCACGGCCTGGGCCGCGTCGGTGTGGACGAGGACGGACTTGGGCACCGTCTTGGCGACGTGCCGAACCGGTTGAATGGCCCCCGTCTCGTGGTTCACTAGCATCAGCGACACGAGGCGCGTGTCGTCGGACACCGGGTCGAGAACCGCCTTCTGTTCCACGATTCCCGCCCCGGTGACGGGCAGCCAGCCCACGCGACAGCCGTGTTTTTCCAACTCCTTCAGGGGGCCGATCACGCACGGGTGTTCGATGGCCGCGGCGACGATTCTGGCTCCCGCACCCCCGCCAGAGGGGTTCGGGCAGAGTCCGAACAGCGCCAGGTTGTTCGCCTCGGTGGCTCCGCTGGTGAAGATCACCTCCTCGGCGGTCGCGCCGAGCAGGGTGGCCACGCGGTCGCGGGCGTCTTCCAACAGCCGCCGCGCGGCGCGGCCGACGGCGTGGGCCGACGACGGGTTGCCGTAGGCGGTCGCCTGAGCGGCGGTCATCGCCTCCCAGGCGGCCGGCAGAATCGGCGTGGTCGCGTTCGAATCGAGGTCGATGACGGTCATGCGGAAATTGTAATCGGCCGGGCGGTGGATACGGCGGCGAAGTCGTCACTTCTCTCCGAGGCCGCTCCCATGACCGCCGAAGAAGTCGTCGCCGAGTTGAAAGCCCTCGGCAACGAGCAGACCAAGAAGACCCTTCTCAAGCACGGGGCGACGGAGCCGTTCTTCGGCGTCAAAGTCGAAGACCTGAAGAAGGTGCTGAAGACGGTCAAAGGCGACCACCCGCTGGCCCTGGAACTGTACGACACCGGCATCTCGGACGCGATGTACCTGGCCGGGTTGCTCGCCGACCCCGCCAAGATGACGAAGCCGCAACTGAGGAAGTGGGCGAAGGCCGCCCCGTGGGACATGATCCGCGAGCACTCGGTCGCCGGCGTCGCGGCCGAGTCGCCGTTCGCCGTGGAGTTGGCCGAGGAGTGGATCGCTTCGAAGAAGTGGGAACTCGCCACCGTCGGCTGGAACGCCTACTCGCTGTACGTCGGCATCACCCCGGACGACGACCTCGACCTGGACCGCTTGCGGGACTTACTGCGGCACTGCGCGGAGGACACCCAGACCGCCGCCAACCGCACCCGGTACACGATGAACGGGTTCGTCATCGCCGTTGGCAGCTCCGTGAGACCGCTGCTCGCCGAGGCGAAGAAGGCGGCGAAGGCGATTGGGGCCGTGACGGTGAACGTGGGGGAGACCGCCTGCAAGGTGCCGCTGGCGACGGAGTCCCTCGCCAAGGTGGAGGCGATGGGGCGGGTCGGGACGAAGCGGAAGTCGGCGCGGTGCTGAGTGGCGCGGCCGGGGGGATGGTCGTTCCGCTATAACCCCCCCATGAGCATTTCCGCCCGCAACGTGTGCAAGAAGTTCGGCGACTTCGTCGCCCTCGACAACGTCACCGTGGACGCCCCGTCCGGGGCGCTGGTGGCACTGCTCGGCCCGTCCGGGTCCGGCAAGACGACCCTGCTGCGGATCATCGCCGGGCTGGAGGTGGCCGACTCCGGCACCATCGTCCACCACGAAGCCGACGTGACCGGCCGCACCGCCCGCGATCGGAACGTCGGCTTCGTCTTCCAGCACTACGCCCTGTTCCGCCACATGACGGTGTTCGAGAACGTGGCGTTCGCCCTGCGGGTGCGGAAGTGGGACGAGAAGCGGCTCACCGACCGGGTGACGGAGTTGCTGCACCTGGTCCGCCTCGAGACCATGGCCGACCGCTACCCGTCGCAGTTGTCCGGCGGGCAGAAGCAGCGGATCGCGCTGGTGCGGGCGCTGGCCGCCGAGCCGAAGGTGATCCTGCTGGACGAGCCGTTCGGCGCGCTCGACGCCAAGGTCCGTACCGAACTCCGCACCTGGCTGCGGCGGTTCCACGACCAGTTCCACGTCACCAGCCTGTTCGTCACCCACGACCAGGAAGAGGCGTTCGAGGTGGCCGATCAGATCGTGGTGATGAACAACGGGCGGGTGGAACAGGCGGCCAGCCCGAAGGACGTGTTCGAACACCCGGCGAACGCCTTCGTCATGGACTTCCTCGGCAACGTGAACATCTTCCCGGCCAAGTTGCAGGACGGGCGGGCGGTGCTGGGCGATGTGGTGATGCCGGTGGCCGGGCACAAGATGGTGCCCACCGGCAGCGGCACCGCCGACGTGTACGTCCGCCCGCACGAACTGGACATCGACCGCACCGGCACGCCGGGCAACTCGATGCGGGGGCAGATCATCCACATCAACCCGGCCGGGTCGGCGGTGAAGGTGCGGGTGCGGGCCGACGACTTCGGGCTAGTGGTGAACGTGGACATCACCCAGGAGCGGTACCGCCAGCTCAAGCTGGGCACCGGCGACTGGGTGTTCGTCTCCCCGAAGACCGCCACCATCTTCGAGTACGACTACGAGATCTGACGGCCGTCACCCCTTGTCGTCGGCCACGGCGTCCATCACGGCGGTGCGGTCGTCGGCGTCGTCCGTCTCCGGCGGGGCCGGGACCAGTTCCAGGTGAACCGGCTCCCGCGGCTCCTCGTCCGAACTCATCAGCTCGCCCCACGCCTTCCAGGCGTCCACGTGCAGGCACACCGCCTTCACCGCCGCCATCAGCGGCATGGCCAGGAAGAAGCCGGCCGCCGGCCCCCACACGACGCTCCAATACAGGCACGCCAGCAGCACCGTGGTGGCGTTCAGGTCCATGCTCCGGCCCATCACCCACGGCACCACGATGTACCCCTCCAGGGTGACGATGGTGGCGTAGAAGACGAGGATGCCGAAGGCGACGCCGGCCGAGCTGCCGAACACCAGCGCGTCCAGGATGGGCGGGATGCCGGCCAGGATGGTGCCCAAATACGGGACGTAGCAGAGGATGGCCGTCAGCAGCGCCCACAGCATCCACTGCTGCAACCCGAGCGCCCAGTAGACGACGGCCAGCACCAGGGCCAGCCCGAAGTTGACGATGGTCCGCCACACCAGGTACGTCCGCACCGCCTCGGCCATCTCCTTGAACGCCCCGCTCACCTGCGTCTGCACCTCCGGGCCGGGGCCGAAGATGTTGCGGATCTTGTTCCCCAGCATCCGCCCCTCCAGCAGCAGGAACAGCAGCACGAACAGGATGAGCATCCCCTCGAACAGGTACCCGCCCCAGGTGCCGACGGCGTCCCGCACGCTCCCCTCCTCCCGCAGCGCCGCCTGGAACTCCTTGAACACCTTCGAGTCGTTCGGGTTCTCCGGCAGCGCCCCCGGGAGGAACGGCAACTGGTTGCGGATGTCGTGGTAGATCTTCGTCTGCTTGACGAGGTCGTCCGAGCGGGGCAACTCGGAGACGAATTGCAGGCTGGACAGGGCGAGCAGGGTGAGGATGAGCAGGCAGACGAACACCAGGGTGCCGATGGCCGAGATGCAGGCGAAGAACCACGGCATGCCGAACCGGGCCTTCAGGTATTCGGCCGGCGGCCACAGGATGGCGGCCAGCACCGCCGCGATGGTGAGCGGGACGAAGATCGGCTTGCCCAGGTGCAGGGCGATGCTCGCGCCGAGCAGGGCCAGCACGTTTAGCCCGTACCGGGTGGCGGTGGTCAAGTTCATGGGGGCGTCGCCGCGGAGGTCGGGTGTGGCGGTAGTATCGCAATCCGACCGTCACCCGTCGAGTAGTTCCGCCGCCCGCAGGGTGTTTTCCAGCAGCATGGCGATGGTCATCGGGCCGACCCCGCCGGGCACCGGGGTCAGTGCCCCGGCCACGTCCCACACGCCGGCGGCCACGTCCCCGCGCAACTTGCCGTCCACCGAGTTGATGCCCACGTCCAGGACCGTCGCGCCGGGCTTCACCATGTCCGGGGTGATGAGGCCGGGCACCCCGACGGCGGCGACGAGGATATCCGCCCGCCGGCACACCGCCGCCAGGTCCGCCGTTCCCGTGTGCGCCAGCGTGACCGTCGCGTTCCCGCCGGCCGGGTGCTTCGCCGTCGGCTTCTGCGCCAGCATCAGGGCCAGCGGCTTGCCGACGATGTTGCTCCGCCCGACGATCACGACTTCCTGGCCGTCAGTCGGGATGTTATTTCGCTGGAGCAGCACCACGCAGCCGTGCGGGGTGCAGGGGTAAAATCGCGGGTGGCCGGTCGCCAGCAGGCCGACGTTCTCCGGGTGGAAGGCATCGACGTCCAGCGTCGGGTCGAGGGTGTCCAGCACCGTGGCCTCGTCGATCTGGGGCGGCAGCGGCAGTTGGACGAGGATGCCGTGGACTTCCGGCGTCGAGTTGAGCTGCGCGATCAGCTCCAGTAGCGTTCGCTGGGTGATGTCGGCGGGCAACTCGTGCAGCGTGCTGCGGATGCCGGCCTCGTCGCACGCCTTCTGCTTGTTCCGCACGTACACCCGGCTGGCCGGGTTGTCGCCGATCAGCACGGCGACCAGCCCCGGCGGCTGCTTGCCGTCGGCGGTGCGGGCGGCGATGCGGGCGGCGATCTCGCCCCGAAGGGTGGCGGCCAGAGCTTTGCCGTCGAGGCGAAGGGCGGGCATGGGGCGACTCGGGAGGGAGGCGGACGCCGTCGGCAGGTCAGTATACGAACGGCGGCCGCACCGCGAAACTTCACGCCGTCGCCTTTCTCCGGCCGGGCCGGCGCGGTATAGTGGAAGGGCCGCACTGCGGGTCTCTCGCTCGCAAGGCACCTCTCCACACACCCAAGGACCGTCCGTCATGGCCGAGACGCCCGCCGCCACGCCCGCCGCCACCGAGATGAGTGGGGCCGAAATCCTGGTCCAGAGCCTCATCCGCCACGGCGTCGATGTCGTGTTCGCCTACCCCGGCGGCGCGTCCATGCCGATCCACCAGTCGCTCACCAAAGTGACGGACAAGCTCCGCACCATCCTGCCCCGGCACGAGCAGGGCGGCGGGTTCATGGCCCACGGGTACGCCCGCACCACCGGCAAGGTCGGGGTGTGCATGAGCACCAGCGGGCCGGGGGCGACCAACTTCGTCACCATCCTGGCCGACGCCAAGATGGACAGCGTGCCGGTCATCGCCATCACCGGGCAGGTGTCCACCACCGTGCTGGGCAACGACGCCTTCCAAGAAACCCCGATGGTGGAGATCTGCCGCGGCATCACCAAGCACCACTACCTGGTGACGCGGACGGAAGACGTGGCCCGCATCATGAAGGAGGCGTTCCACATCGCCACCACCGGGCGGCCGGGGCCGATCATCATCGACATCTGTAAGGACGTGCAGGTGAAGAAGATCGTCCCGAACTGGGACGAGCCGATGAACCTGCCCGGCTACCGGCCCATCCGCCGCGCGCCGCGCAAGGAACTGGAGCCGGTCATCCACGCCCTGCGGGCCAGCAAGCGGCCGGTGCTGTACGTCGGCGGCGGGGCCATCCACAGCGGGGCGGCGGAGGAGTTGCGGCAGTTCGCCATCCAGGCCGGCATCCCGGTGGCCATGACCCTGCACGGGTTGGGCAGCTTCCCGGCCGACCACTACCTCAGCCTGAACATGCTCGGCATGCACGGCACCGTGTACAGCAACTACGCGGTGAACGAGGCCGACCTGCTGCTCGCCTTCGGGGTGCGGTTCGACGACCGCGTGACGGGCAAACTGGCCGAGTTCTGCAAGCACGGCAAGATCGTCCACGTGGACATCGACCCGAGCGAGATCCACAAGAACAAGTACGCTCACGTTCCCGTCCACGGCGACCTCACCGGCGTCCTCACCGATCTGAACGCGATGCTGAAGGAGGACGCGAACGCGGACCTCATCGGCCCCGGCCGGTACACCGAGTGGCTGCGGCAGATCGACGCCTGGCGCGCCGCCGACCCGATGGTCGTGCCGCCGCACCCGGCCAACGTCATCATCCCGCAGTACGCCATCCAGCGGTTGCACGAGTTGCTCCGCGAGCGGGGGATGCTGGACAAGACCATCATCACCACCGGCGTCGGCCAGCACCAGATGTGGGCGGCGCAATACTTCCCGTTCAACAAGCCCCGCCACTGGGTGACGAGCGGTGGCCTCGGCACCATGGGGTTCGGCCTGCCGGCGGCCATGGGCGCGGCCGTCGCCCACCCGGACATGATCGCCATCGACATCGACGGGGACGGCAGTTTCCTGATGAACATTCAGGAACTCGCCTGCTGCCACACCGAGAAAATTCCCGCCAAGGTGCTGCTGCTGAACAACCAGCACCTGGGCATGGTGATGCAGTGGGAAGACCGGTTCTTCGGCAGCAACCGGGCGCAGACGTACCTGGGGGCCGGCGACGACGTGGCCCCGTACCCGAACTTCGTCAAGGTGGCCGAGGGGTTCGGCATCCCCGCCCGCGGGGTGTGGACGAAGGACGACCTGGACGCCGCCCTGATCGAGATGATCGAGTCGCCGTCGGCGTTCGTGCTGGACGTCCACGTCCCGCACCAAGAGCACGTGCTGCCGATGATCCCGTCCGGCATGACCGTCAAGGACATGATCAAGGCGTGACACGTGCCGGAATTGATGGCCCGGCCCCGGGGGGGGGGGGGGCGGGGGGGGGGGGGGGGGGGGCGGCGCGACCGCGGCGGGGGGGGGGTGGGGGGGGCGGGGGGGACGATTTTTTTTTTTTTGTAATTATTTGTGG